>NZ_DAOSEH010000125.1:0-4425 GCF_035363035.1 Mesotoga sp.
CGAGCCTGTCGGGGTTATGCCGGAGTACCACAAGAGAGGTCTGGGGAAGGCCATGCTAACCGAAGGGCTCCACAGACTGAAGAGAATGGGAGCGGTAAGGGTCTTCGTGGGCGGCTACTCCACGGCCGCAAATGCTCTGTATGACTCGGCAGTCTCTCCAGTCTGCGACCTCAACGAACCCTGGCTGAAGAAATTCTGATTTTCGATCCCTTATACCGACGGCCCGGATGAATGTTTACTGGCGGTTTCTTGTATACAGTTCGGGTCAAAGAAACGAGGAGCGTTGGGATAGAGCTCGTTGCCAGTCTTATCGGGGGCCGGCCTTCTTTCACAGGCAAGCTCTTACATTATTTACCCTTTTTGAGAGTGTATCCAATGGAGGTCCTATATGAAAAAAACCAGGCTGGTATTGATCGTGTTAACCTTCATTTGTCTTCATCTTTCCGCGGCACAGCCGAATGAATCCTCTTTTGTTCGAGTGAGTGGAGGAAGTTTTTTGATGGGCAGTGTTTCAGAAAAGAGTTTCGATAACGAGTCGCCTGTTCACGTTGTCGATATCACATACGATTTTTTGATTTCAAAGTACGAGACGACTTTCGCGCAATTCGATGAATTCTGCGAACAAACCGTACGGGAGAAATCTTCTGACAATGGGTGGGGAAGGCAAAACAGGCCCGTGATATTCGTGAGCTGGTGGGACGCAACAGAGTACTGCAACTGGTTAAGCTCAAAGGCAGGGTTTCCTCCAGCTTATAATTCTTCTGGATATCTTATAGACGGAAAGGGAGAAGTAACTTCGTCACCTTCGAAGGCGGTGGGGTATCGTCTGCCAACCGAAGCAGAGCGGGAGTATGTCGCAAGAGGGGCGGATTTAAGTAAAACCACCCTCTACTCTGGACATGATGAACCGGACATCGTTGCGTGGTACAACATCAATTCCGACTGGAAAACTTCTGAAGTGGGAGCGAAGCAACCGAATGAAATCGGGGTTTTCGACATGAGTGGAAACGTCTGGGAATGGTGTCATGACTGGTATGCAAGTTACCCGTATCTTGAGCAGACCGACCCCTGCGTCTTTTCAGAGGGAAATTACAGGGTTATCAGGGGTGGGTCCTGGCACGATTTCGAAAAATACTTGAGAGTGTCGGCAAGAAGCGGCTACACACCGACGGGAGCGGCAAAAGATGTAGGATTCAGAGTCTGTAGAACGCTTTCTCGGCACACTCTAGAACCGGACTATTGAAACTATCTGGATTTTAGTGAAGCAACGACACGATACAGCAACCCAGAAGCGAAATTCAACCGACGTGCTTTATTTGCACTCACCCAGATTCATCGAGAAGAGCGCCTCGAGAGCTTCGACGAGTTTGTCTGAGTTGTCGATCACGATCAACGGTATTGCGCCGGCCGCAGCGATCTCTTCAAAATACTCGTCCATGCCGATGTGCGTGACAAGAATTATGGCATCAGCGTAAGGCATTATAAGATCTAAAGACTTGCCGGGATCGGTATCGGGAGAGGTTATTCCCCGGTCGATGTGAAGACCGATCACCGGAATCCTGCTGGATTTTGCGACGGCGATCAACCCTTCTATTCTCGACGACTCCTTTTCTATGCTCATTTTCTCGATATTGCAAATCGTATAGAGATCGCCCTCCACAATGGCCCCGGTGGCGACAACAAGCGTCCCCGGGCCGTCGATTCCACTCAGTCTCTCCTCCAGCCGGGCGGGAGTCAGATCGAGAACCGACTCGCATTCTATTCCCTTCCATCCGCAAACGAGGTTCAAAATGACCGAGCCCTCTCCATCGCCCACGGCCGTTGCCAAAATCGGTGGCTTGATCTGTATAGGCCCGCTTGAAAGAGCGGTTGATGTACTTAGAACAAGTATAACCAGTATGATAGAGCTCAAAATTTTTCGCTTCATTTTTTCTCCTCCAAATAATAGTTGTTCCATATATTAATATGACTAATTTTATCAGATTTATTCACTCTGTGCCTGTAGAATTTATTATCCAGGTAGAAACTTTGAAAACTCCCGCGCTTTCGTTATAGGTTCTATAAGTATTGACGGGCTGAGAACGTTTTCTTCAGGTAGCAGAAGAAGACCTCATCTGCATTGGTTGTAGATTCAGTCGATCTCTCGCAGATAACTGCATATATTCGACCATATTCTCTTTACTCTCGCGAATTGATCGTAGTGTTTCTCAACCAGCCTATGGTATTTGTTCAACTCTTTGGAGATATTGAAAAAACTCTCGGTGCCAAAGTGCGCCGAGATCGCGGGCAGTGTTCTCTTCAGACTGGTTTTCATCTCTTCGATCGTTTCGGAATATCTATCACGGTCGGTTATATAGAGAAGGAGCGGTTTGTATCTGATCCATCCAATGCAGGACCTGTAGAAACGCCTTACTATCTCTTTTGAATCGGCTACTATCGGTCTGAGCTTTGTGGGAAGTACACCCATCAAAATGTGGTTGTAAGTCGAGAAGGCGTTGTGAAAAGCGTAACAGGGAACTCGAAGAACTTTTCTCTCACTCAGGCAGGTGCTCAAAAATGTATCTTCCCCGCGTGCGTCGGGGGGGTTATAAAAGGGGAATAGCCTGCCCGGGTCCTTCAGATTCAGGCATAGATTCGATCCAGATATGAACTTGGCGTGTTTGATTTCCGGAACTTCCACAACGTCATCGCTGTTCAATATCTCAGGGTCGGCATACGATACTCCTCCGGCTTTGATCAATTTCTTAAGTGTCTCCCACTTGACTATGTCGTTGCTTATCGCCCCAATGAACAGTCTAAAAGTATCCTCGGGAAGAGTTGTCGAAAACTCTATGGAAGGGATCGGCGATATATAGCCACAGTGATGGCCGTAAGTGATATCTGCCCGGTCAATGTTTTTCAAATGGGTTTTCAATACGTGCTGGCCTATCCACGAAGTTGAGCCTAGTTTATCTGTTACGGCAACTGGATACTCGTCATCATCCAGATATAGCAGATAGTCAACGTGATTCTTAAGTGCACTATAGAGAACGATGTTTCGCTGAGAAGCATATCCTTTTCCAAACACCAGAGAAACTTCTTCAGAACTGACGACTCCCTCTTTTACAAGAGACTTTTTCTCTTCTTCAACTTCCTCCTGGCCTATGAAGCATTTCGAATCAAGCATCTCATCTACACTAGAACTCAGTTGAGTATAATGACTTTTCTTCGTATTTCTATAACTCAGATCATAAGCTACAAAGAGATTCAGACTGAATTTTTCGCTGTCAACCAATCTCGATTCCTTCCAGTTGTACACGTAACTCCTCAGAACTCTCTGGAAGTACCTTCTCCCTGTTGCAAAACCGATTCCAACCTTTACTTTTTCCTCTTTCATGGAAGCCTCCCTTCCTGTGAACGACTTTCTCATACAGTTACTTTCACGCTTCGACCGTCCAATTTTATCACGGGCTAATTTTCCAACGGGGCGAATCCCATTTTTGAATCGTCGGGAAAGATAGTAAAATACTTACTGGATGTATATAAGGAGGGAGACAAAATGATTGAAGTAGAGAGTTTGTTGCAGTGTCCTTCGTGTAGCTCTTCTCTTTTAAGCCAAGAAGATAGTTTCATGTGCTCCCGTTGCGGTAAGAGATTCAAAAAGCGAATGGGAATCTATGATTTCTTGTTGTCCGGAAGGGACCAGTGGGAGATGGTAGGAAAGGGCTTCATGAACGGTCAGGAAGAGATTGAAAAACGGTTCTTCGAGACCCCTGAAGAGCAGCTTTCTCCCGCCGATCAACTAATAAAGGCCGTTGCCCTGTGGTACCGCGGAAAGTTCGATGAATTCAAGAGGCTTATGAAACGTTCAAGAGAGGCCATATACACAGAAGAATACAACAGCGCGATGGTACAGAGCGTCTACCATACCGTCGAACTCATAAAGAAGGAAAATGGTGTTGTACTGGATCTCGCCACAGGTATGGGCGGCCTTCTTGAAGAACTCCTCGCGTATACGGAGCGAGAGTACATATCAGTAGACATAAGCCCATCGAGCAGTTTTGGACTCCTTCAGTATTTGAGATACAGAGGTTGGGGAGACAGGGTTTATCAGATTATCGCCGATGGTAAAAAACTGCCGTTCAGAAACGACTCTCTGGACTTAATTGTAAGTGCGGCGGGATTTCAGAACATGGAGAACTCCAGGGAAGTCTTTACGGAGACTCGAAGAGTTTCAAGGAAGCTGATTACTCTGTGCATCTTTTTCGAGGAAGACGATCCGAATCTATCACATGTTAAGGACAGGAATCTCCACGTTTCGCGGCTTTTTATTGAAGGCCTTGAAGAAGCTGGCTGGAATGTAACCGTTGAGAATGTCATTAAAGCCAGAGCCGAACCGACACCTCAATCCATGATTCTGGGAATCAGACCGGATCAACTGCCTGT
>NZ_DAOSEH010000126.1:0-4404 GCF_035363035.1 Mesotoga sp.
TTCGCCGGCAGGAACACCATAGGTTACGTCGTTTCTCTTGAAGAGAGGAAGGGGCCTTACAAAATAAAGAACATCACGAAGAAGATAGATCCAGAACCCTTCCTCAAAGGTTCAGATCTTGAACTGGCCATATACACCTCAAAGGAGTTCGTCGCACCGCCGGGAAAGGTCTTCGATCTCTTCTTCCCACCGGGAAAACTGCTTCAGGTAAGCGATTACGTGGTGGCCATATCCGGTGATGTCGATCTCGGATTGCCTATGACTAAAGACAGCTTCCTGAAAAAGTTTAGAAGCGAAAAACTCCAGGAGCTTCTGAGGTCAAGAGACGTAAAGGTAATGCACAGTTTCGATCGAAAGGTCTCGGGCAAGCGGAAGATCAAAAAAGTCTCTTTGAACAGAAAGTTGATAGATCTGCGCGAAGAGCTCAATCCTGTCTGGCAGTCGATAGTCGATTATCTCCTCTCCGTCAGCTCCGAGGAGATCTCCGTTCTCGAGAAAAAACTCAGATTGAACAGTCGCAGCCCGATCGAGACGCTCGTCAGGAAGGGAATTCTCTCGATGGAGGAGGTAGAGGAAGACGATTCTCAATGGGTTATCCCGTCGGTCGTCGATCTCACTCAAGAGCAGAAGAAAGTCTCCAGAGCACTGATCGATAAAAGAAACGGGGTATCGCTTCTTTACGGCCTTACAGGTACGGGAAAGACCGAGGTGTACTTCAGCGTCATGGAGTACTGGCTGAACAGGGCAAAACAGGTTCTATTAATGGTTCCGGAAGTTTCCCTGACTCCCCAGCTTCTGGCGCGTGTCAGGGGGGCTTTCCCGGGTAGAGTCATCAGGCAGTACCACAGTTACATGACCGCCGGACAGAGGCAGAGAATCTGGCTCGACGCCACCGAGGGAAACGTGGACATCCTGGTCGGGACAAGGAGTTCGCTGTGGGTTCCCATGAAAAGAACCGGCCTGATAATAATCGACGAAGAACATGACGCCAGCTTTTACCAGCAGAGCGTGCCTTTTTACGACGGTGTAGAGGTGGCCATGAAGAAAGGGCGTTTGCTCGATATCCCGATTATTCTCGGCTCGGCGACGCCCAGAGTTACACACTTCTACGCTGCGAGCACTGGCGGCATGGATCTGCTGGAGCTCCGAAACAGGCCGGTTGGAAGCTTCCCGGTGATCGAGATTATCGATATGAAAGAGGAGAAAAACCCTATCATAAGCGCAAGGGCGCTCAAAGAGATAGAAAACACCCTCTCGCAGGGCAAACAGGTCTTCGTCTTCGTTCACAGAAAGGGATTCTCTAACTACGTGGTCTGCCACACGTGCGGTCAAACCGTAACCTGTCCTCATTGTTCCGTCTCTCTGACTTACCACAAGATCGACAACGCCATGAAGTGTCACTACTGCGGATACAGGCAGCACGTGCCGAGATCCTGTCCGACCTGTGGATCGATGACACTTTCGGCGCGGGGGTTCGGTACGGAGAGAGTGGAAAACGATCTCCAGAAGTTCTTTCCGTCCGTCAGCATAATGCGCATGGATCGCGAAACCGTCGATAATCCGCTCGCCTACGAAAAGGCTCTGCAGGCCATCTCTCAAAAAAAGAGCCAGATAATAGTGGGGACTAAAATGATCACGAAAGGGCTCGACTTTCCCGACGTCGAAATGGTGCTGGTGATCGATGCCGACCGCCTTATGAGTTTTCCCAGCTACGACAGTCCTGAAACTGCCTTTCAGCACATCGCGCAGGTTAGCGGCCGCTCGGGCAGGGCCGGCAAGGGAAGGGCCTTCATTCAGAGTTTCAATCCCGGCAACAGGGTTATAAGCAAGGCCTTCGAGAGGGATTACGACAGTTTCTTCCGACAGGAGCTGGATCTAAGGAAAGAGTTACGCTACCCGCCTTTCGTCAAGATCGTGGAGATCGTATGCACCGGAAATTCAGAGGAAGAAAGCCTTGATCTTGGTAAACAAGTGGTGGCCGGGCTGGAAAAGTCGAAAGATGCTTATCTGGAACTCTTCGGCCCCATAGTTCCGCTTCTCTCGAAGGTCAAGAGTTCTTACAGAACAAAGATCGTCCTGAAACTGGAAAACGACAGTCCGCTTGATTTTCTTCAACCTCTGATAAAAAAACATTCCGCCGGACTTCAGACAATAGTGAACGGAATCGGCGGAATGCTTTGATAGATCTATTCTATCGTACCGGTCTTCTACCTTTTCAGCTGTCCGGGGAAGAAGCAGGAGACGAAATGTCCACCTCCGACATCCTGCAACTGGGGTTCCTCTCTGGCACAGATTTCTTTGGCTATGGGACAGCGTGGATGGAACCTGCAGCCGGAAGGAGGATTGATCGGACTGGGGACATCGCCCTGGAGGATGATCCTTTGCTTTTTCTTCTCCGGGTTGGCCTCGGGAATGGCCGACATCAGCGATACGGTGTAAGGGTGTAGAGGATCGTCGAATAGTTTTTTCTTGTCGGCAAGTTCCGCTACCTTTCCGAGGTACATGACGGCCACCCTCCTGCTGACGTGTTTCACAACGCCAAGATCGTGAGCGATGAAGAGATAGGTAAGGCCGAATTCTTTCTGAAGGTCGTTCAGCAAATTGAGAATCTGGGCCTGAATCGAGACGTCAAGGGCCGAGACGGCTTCGTCGCAGACTATGAGTTTGGGATTTAGAATCAAGGCTCTGGCGACCCCTATACGCTGTCTCTGTCCCCCGCTGAACTCGTGCGGGAATCTGGACATGTGATCCTTGGAGAGACCGACTTTCGTCATAATATCGGCGACTTTGTCCAGAACGTCGCTTCCAGTTGCCAGCCCGTGGATCCTGGCACCCTCCCCGATGATGTTCCTGACCCGCATTCTGGGATTGAGCGAAGAAAAGGGGTCCTGGAAGATGATCTGCGCGTTTCTTCTGAAGGCCTTTCTCTTCTCTTCGCGGTTCGAAAGCATACTTCTCACGAAGGCGTTCCGGTCTTCGTTGAATTCTTTGAAGTATCTTTCGGCTATCTTTCTATCGAAATCGTTTTGAAACGATTGAATCGCAGCCTCGGCCGATCCACCCTTGCTTTTCAACTCGGTGAATCGGTCGATGTATATGTCTCTTATATACTTCTGGGCTTTCAGAGCGGGCATGAAATAGTAGGTCGTATCTTCCCCTTCCATGATTATTCTACCGGAAGTCGGCTCATAAAGCCTCAAAACCGACATACCAGCCGTGGTTTTACCGCAACCGGATTCTCCGACGAGTCCGAGAGTCTCTTTCTCGTAAACATCGAAACTGATATCGTCGACGGCTTTGACCTGTGCCACTACCCTTCTGAAAACGCCGGCCCTTACCGGGAAGTGTTTCACCAGCCGGTCGGCCCTTAGAAGTAGTCTACTATCGGTTATTTTACTCATGCGCCCTCACCTGCCCTAGATACTTTGATCATTTCGACGAGTTTATCCACGTACCAGCAGGCCGATGTGTGGTTCTCTTCTACTTCCACCAGGGGCGGCTCTTCTTTTCTGCATTTGTCGGTCGCTAGCGGACATCTGGTGTTGAATCTGCAACCATCCGGAAAATCTAGAGGGTCGGGAACGACACCGGGTATGTTGTAGAGAACCTCTTTGTCCTCATCGAGTTTGGGGATCGCGTTCATTAGACCCCAGGTGTAAGGATGCCTTGGCTTTTTGAAGAGCGTTAGGACTTCGGCGTATTCCACTACCTTTCCGGCGTACATCACAACGACTCTCTGGGCCATCTCCGCTATCACTCCAAGGTCGTGCGTAATCATCACCAGAGCCATGCCGTATTGTTCTTGAAGCGACTTCATGAGCTCGAGAATCTGCGCCTGAATGGTCACATCCAGAGCCGTGGTGGGCTCATCCGCGAAGAGGAGTTTCGGATTGCAGGAAAGCGCCATGGCTATCATGGCTCTCTGTCTCATTCCTCCGGAGAGTTCGTGAGGGTACTCGTCAACCCTCTTTTCCGGTTCGGGAATACCGACCTTGCGAAGCATATCTATCGCCATCGTTCTAGCCTGTTCCTTGTTGACATCCTGGTGAAGGAGAATGGCCTCCATTATTTGAAAACCAACCGTAAAGACCGGGTTGAGAGCCGTCATGGGTTCCTGGAAGATCATGGCCATGTCGTTTCCTCTGATCTTCATCATCTGTGACTCGGGAATGGCCATCACGTCTCTACCTTCGAAGATGATCTTTCCGCCGGCGATTTCGCCCTTTTCATCCAGAAGTCTCATCACCGAAAGGGAAGTGACGCTCTTTCCGCAACCGGATTCACCGACTATCCCGAGCGTTTCGCCGGAATAAACATCGAAAGTGACGCCGTCTACCGCTTTCACTATACCGTCTTCTGTATGAAAATAGGTTCTTAGATCTTTCACCTGTAAAAGTGCGTTTT
>NZ_DAOSEH010000127.1:0-4256 GCF_035363035.1 Mesotoga sp.
AAGATTTCACGATTGCGTCTTTCAGATGCTCTACAGCGTCTTCTATCGGGATGACGTTGGCCAGTTTGAAGAAGGCCGACTGCATTATCATGTTGATTCTATTTCCGAGACCGATTTCAACGGCTATCTTCGTGGCGTCGATCGTGTAGAACTTGATATCGTTTTCCGCCAGGTATCTCTTCATGCTGGCCGGAAGATGCTTATCGAGCTCTTCGAGGCTCCAGCCGGTATTGAGAACGAAGGTACCGCCCTTCTTGAGTCCATCGAGAAGATCGTACTGGTTCACGTAGGCCGGTTTGTGACAGGCTATATAGTCGGCTTCGTCGATGAGATAGGTGGATTTAATGGGCTTCTTCCCGAATCTGAGATGCGAGATCGTCACGCCGCCGGATTTTTTCGAATCGTAGGCGAAGTATCCCTGCGCATAGAGTTTCGTGTAGTCGCCGATGATCTTTATGGCATCTTTGTTCGCACCGACCGTTCCGTCGGAACCGAAACCCCAGAACTTGCAGCGGATGGTGCTCTCCGGAGCGGTGTTGATCTTGTCTTTGATTTCCAGGGACGTATTGGTAACGTCGTCTATGATTCCGATGGTGAAGTGATCCTTCGGGGCGGTATTCTTGAGATTATCGAAAACGGCCTTGATCTGAGAGGGAGTCGTGTCTTTCGAGCCGAGACCGTACCTTCCGCCTACCACCAGAGGGGCGTCTTCACAGTTGTAGAAAAGTGTCTTGACGTCTTCGTACAAAGGTTCGCCCAGAGATCCCGGCTCTTTGGTTCTGTCGAGAACGGCGATCTTTTTGACTGTTTTGGGGAGCACGTCGAAGAAGTGCTTCGCCGAGAAGGGTCTGTAGAGATGAACCTTGAGGACGCCGACCTTTTCTCCCTTCTTGAGAAGGTAGTCCACGGTCTCCTCGACAGTCTCCGTTACCGAACCCATGGCAATTATTATATTTTCGGCTTCCCGATCGCCGTAATACACGAACGGTTTGTATTCGCGTCCGGTGAGCCTGGATATCTCATCCATGTATTTGGCAACTATGTCCGGGACGGCATCGTAGAATCTGTTGGAAGCTTCTTTCGCCTGAAAGAAGATATCCGGGTTCTGGGCCGTGCCCATAGTTTTGGGATGCTCCGGGTTCAGGGCGTCGTCTTTGAAACGCTTGACGGCTTCATAATCGACCAGCTTCGCCAGTTCTTCGTAGTCCAGCACTTCGATTTTCTGGACTTCGCTGGAAGTTCTGAATCCATCGAAGAAATGCAGGAAGGGAACCCTGGAGTTGATCGCCGAAAGGTGGGCGATCGAACCGAGATCCATTATTTCCTGAACGCTTCCGGAAGCCAGAAGGGCAAACCCCGTCTGCCTGACGGCCATAACGTCGGAATGATCGCCGAATATCGAGAGAGCGTGACCGGCGATGGCGCGGGCGCTGACGTGAAACACTCCCGGTAGAAGTTCGCCGGCGATTTTGTACATGTTGGGAACCATGAGAAGAAGTCCCTGCGATGCCGTGAAGGTTGTGGTTAAAGCTCCGGCCGCAAGAGAGCCATGAACCGCCCCCGCCGCACCGGCTTCCGATTGCATTTCTATAACATCGACGACCTGACCAAAAATGTTCTTCAACCCGTTTGCCGCCCAGGCATCTGCGAGCTCCGCCATGGTGGAAGACGGGGTGATAGGATAAATGGCCGCCACCTCTGTGAAAGCGTAAGCGACGTGGGCGGCAGCCGTATTACCGTCCATTGTTTTCATTACTCGTGCCATTTTTTACCTCCTGGAATCCTTGAAGTTTTGGCTGATCTATATGGTTCATGATATACATGAATTTAGTTCAGTGCTCCGGTCACTGTTCATCTACATTATAGAACAAGTTGCAACAGCTTTCATGGACAGATTTTTTTTAGCCTGTGAACTGCATTAAACAACCTGTCGAAAAAACAGAACTTTCGCTAAGAAAAAAATAGAAAATGCAACGAATAAAAATTAAGTCATAAATATCAATAAATAAAATAATTATCTTATCTTGCAAAATAAATTGATATATGATATAAAAATATGACCAAAATTCAAAGAGGTGATTTCATGGCATTATCGAGGAAACAGATTGCGATTATAATCGGGGCTTCCATTCTCCTGACGGGGCTCTTTCTTCCGGCGATTTCTCTGAACGCCAATAATCTGCTGGCAAACATTGCCGGTTCGAGCAACTATATTCAGGCCGACCAGACTTACGGTGTGATACTTCTATTGCTTTCGTTGATTGTGGTGACGCTTGCGATTGCGAAGAAATTCCAATGGGCGTTCATAGGAGCCGTTGCGGCTCTGGGAATACTCGTCTTCAGACTCGTCACCTTTCTTTCGGATATCTCTAAATTCAACTCTCTTCAGAGTAGCATAAATCCAGACCCGTTTTCGCTCGAGTTCGACGGATTCATGCGCATGACACAAGAGATAACTGTCGGCATTTCTCTGAACTGGATAAGTTGGATAGCTATGTTTGCGGGCTCGATAATAACAATAATCGCATTGCTGAGAGAAGATGAAATCAATGAAATCAAGTGAAGCGATTACCTTATATAAATCGAACACAAGGACCTCGAGTCTTACAGTTCTACCTGGTCGAACCACTCTAAAAGATCGGCACGTTCATTATTTTCCGGGAGGCTGGCAAGGGCTCCTGCCAGGCTCTTCCTGGAAAACTCTATATCTTTCAGAGAAGCTCTTAGCGATTCTATGAAATCCACGTCCATAGAATCGGAATAAACCACCGCTTCCCTGATCATTCCCTTTCTGACGTTCAATCCTATCTCTATTCCGCCCCAGACGAAGCGGTTTTCAATCTCGAAGTCGAACTCGGGACTCTTTCCCAGCAGCCATTCTCTGGATGAATACTTCGCGTAAAGAGTTTTGACCTCTTCCCGGGAGGCGATTTCGCCGTAGTCCAGAATCCTGTCTATATGACCGTACTCCTCTATAAAGCCATCGTACATGGCCCTTTTCATTATCTCTATCGTCAGATCGGGTTTGAGATCCTTCAGGTTTACCACCCTCGATGCGACGGATCTGACGCCCTTAGATTCCATTTTCGCCTTCGAGACGTTCAGGTACATCGAAAGCTTGCTCATATCGACGCCTATAAGCACCGTTCCATGGTGATACGATGCCTGCCGGCCATGATAGAAGGCGTTGCCGGAAAACTTCTTGCCCTCGGCCAGAATATCGTTTCGCCCGCTGAAATTGGCTTCGATCCCCAGCCCGTTAACCGCATCGACTATTACGGCGAGCTGCCTGTGGAGATTGTACTCTAACCGGGGAAGCAGGAAAGTGAAGTTGAGATTTCCCAGATCGTGATAGACGGCGCCACCGCCCGACAAACGCCGGGCGAGTTTACCGCCGTCCCTTTCTAGGTTCTCTATACGGCACTCCCGCCAGGCGTTCTGGTTACGCCCGATTACCACGGTATGGGCGTTCTGCCAGAGGTACAGCACGGCGTTATCGTGCGCGTAAGTGTCGAGCAAATATTCTTCTATTGAAAGATTCAACCACGGGTCGAAAGAATTCGACTCTATGTAAGCGGTCTTCAACGTTTCTTATTTACCTCCGAGTCCGAGAGAGCCCGGCTCTTTTCTCACGTACATGTACTGGCTGCTGGACAGATAACTCCTCGGATCTTTACACTGGTTCTTGGAATCGACTATCTCGAAATGCAGATGCGGACCGGTTGCCCTGCCGGTCTCTCCTACCCTGCCGATCAACTCACCTCTGGCGACCCGTTGTCCCGAATAGACACTTATGTGGCTCAGATGGGCGTAACGTGTCTTCGAACCATCGGCGTGAAGAATGATTATGTTCAGGCCGTAACCACCGTTGTCGGCGGCTTCGATCACCGTACCGTCTCTGGCCGCGAAAACCGGCGCCCCCTGCTGAACGGCGATATCCATACCGGAATGGAATGTTGAAGCGCCTGTGAAGGGATCCTTTCTCCAGCCAAACTCCGAGGAGATCTTCCCGTAAACCGGCCAGGAATACTGAGTACTGATGTTCACGTTACTGCAGACACTCACGATTTCCAGCGGAATGAACAATCTCTGACCCGTGTAGATCTTCGAAGAGTAGCTCAGCCTGTTGGCGCTCATGATGTCTTCAACCAGAGCGAAAAAGAGCTTGGCAATATACTCCGGAGAGTCGCCGTCCTGAACATCGTAGAAGAAACCGTCTCTTACGGGAATGTAGATCGCCTGACCCGATTCGAGAC
>NZ_DAOSEH010000128.1:0-4148 GCF_035363035.1 Mesotoga sp.
CGCAGCGAAAGACCCGCGATCGGCGAGAGACCCTTCAAACCGGCGTACACTTCACCGTTGATTTTGACTCTCTCTACGGAAAAAGACGGTTTGAGCGTGAACCTCGCTTCGTTCTCGAGACCGTCCTGGCGGTGTATCAGGGTGTCCTTGAGCGAAATCTCGGTGAAAACCCGGCCGGTTTTCACGTCCGTCAGGAGCTCGGCCGAAAGCGTACCGAGTTCGTTCTTCACATCGTAGTTGTACCCGGAAAGCAACCTGACCTTTGGAAAGACGGGCGCGAGTTCTAGACCGATTCCCCAGCCCGATGATACACTCGAGCTGTTGGGAGAGAGGAATTGCCTGTCGATATGTACCTCGAGCTTTCCGCTGACGAAGGAGTTTTTCAGGGTTGACGCGGCCTGCGCCCTGTATCCTGTCTCCCCGTCCTTCGAAGAGAGATAGACGTTCAACTCCGGCTGGAGCGACGCGGTGGTCGGCGCCGATAATTCGATCGAAGCGAATCTGTAACCCTCTAGCAGACCCTTCATGAGACCCGTGAAGGAGTATTTCCAGCCATTTTCTCTGTACGACAGGGTGGCCATAACGTCGATTTCGCCCGGGAGGTCGGATTCTACGGAGTAGGTGGCCTCTATGAATATCTCGTTCAGATCGATATCGTAGTAAGGGACGGGTCTGGTGAATATGAGCAGGCCGTTCGTGTAAAGAGTGTAATCCGTTCCACGCTTCATGAGTTTCCTGGAGAGCTCTTCCCCTTCGCCGTCGCGGCTGACCAGAAATACCGTTTCGCTGTTTTTGATGGGTACTCCGGTCAGATAGTACGGCCCCCGGACTCCCTGGCCCCTGAGCTCCTCCTTCCTGGTCTCTCTGTAAGAGGGATTGAGGAAAAGCCTGTAAGAGAGCTTATCGCCGCTGTATTCGCTCGAAAGCCCCGTGCCCTGTGAAGCGAAGCCCTGGCCACCCTCGCTCTGGAAAATGTAATCTCCCAGCTGGAGGTTGAAGAGGCCGACCTCGTACCTGAAGAAGTACCACGTGGAAGAAGGGGCAAGCGTTCCAGAGGTCGAGGCGTCGCCGTGGGTCACATAAGCGTCGTAATCTCCGGAAGCCTTTTCACCCAGCCTGAGCGTCACCAGTCCGTCTCCCAGGTTGAACCTTCCGAAGACGCCTCCGCCGTAGTCGAAGCTTTTCGAGTGCAGATTGTACTGGAGCCGGCCTAACCCGGTTACGATCGGCGGCCTCGATTCCACGCGGTACTCGAGCCTGACTTCTCTGGAAAGCTCAGCATAGCTTGCCGTGAACTCGACCGTGCCGGCTTTGAAAAAGGGCTTTAACTTTATGCGCGCTACTCCGTTTTCCAGTTTAAGTCTCTTCCCATCCCAGTTTTCTCCCGGCTCCAGCACACTGTCGGGATCGAGTCCTTCCACTATCACCGTGCCACCGACCGATGCAGGTATTCCCCTTTCGTCAACCAGCGAGATGGTGAGGATGGCCTCCGTGATTCCATCGGCGATCAGGACCCTGGGTTCGGACGAGACTCTTATCTCAACTGGTTCGCCCGAGAGATACACCTGCACCTCGGCGCTGCCCTTTTCCGTAAGATCCTGCCACTCTACGCGAATTATGTTGGCTCCCGGCGTCAGCTTCACGTTGAAATACCTGGCGAAAAGCCATCTTCCCTCCAGGTCGTTGGCCTTCTGCCCGATCTGTGTGTCGGGAATCTGTGAACCATTCACCGAAAGCCTGTAAAGGCTCTCCGGCGGGACGGCCACCTCGACGGTGATCCTGTCGGTGCCGGTGAAATCCCGACCGTTCTCGGGAAAAACTATGTAACCGTCGCTTGAATCTCCTGCCGAATAGCCTTCATAGAAAGCCGACAGTATCGCGGAGGCACCTTCAAGCCCTTTCAGTGTCGAAGGCTCTTTGAACGTGATCGTTTCGATAGTTTTCTCTCTGTGGACCAGCGGTATGTCTATGATCGTGTACATACCGGGCAGTATCGTTAGTATGTATGAGCGGCCGTCCTTAAGTGAGCGGCTGTCCTGGAGGGAAGCCAGTTTATAAGGAGTGGTGTCTATATCTATCTTAAGCGCGTGGCTTCCCGGACTCAACCTGTCGAAATGGAAGAGGCCTTCCCCGTCGGATACGGCGAAGGAGCCGTCCTGCAGTAAAATCCTCACCGGGAGGGGAGCGGTATCGTCTTCGTCGTAATAGCCGTTGCCGTTCTCGTCGACGTAGAGCCTCCCGGATATTCCGCTGGCAAGGTTCATGGGTTTCAAAATCTTCACATCTGCGATCGAAGGAGCGGTGGTCACGTAAGCGCTGTACTCTTCCGACAGCACGGTTCCTGCGGCGAGGACTCTGTTTTGAAGGGAGTCGCCGGTGTACTCCACCAATTTGAGGCGATAGAGGAGCGTCAATTTCTTCCCCGGTCCGAGCTCTTTCAAACCGGTGAAGCGAAGCACATCCTCCTCTACGACCGGCTCGATCGGTTCGCCGTCTATCGTCGCGCTGGACTCGACGTACACGGTTCCGGGGGGAATTCGATCCTCTATTCTAAGCTCGGTCACGGTGGCTATCGACGACGGGTTGAAAACCTCGACGGTGTAGGTTATCTCCGAGCCGAGCTCGACTACCGACGGCGAAGCCGATTTGACCACTTCGAGTCTTCCCTGAAAGATCCTGACCGAAACATCGTTAGAAGTCTCGCCGATTGCGCCGCTCGACAGCTTCGCCACATTCTTCACCACCGTTCCCTCTTCGAGGGAAAGAGAGGTTTTGCAGCTGAAGGAGATCTCGACGCTCTCGAAAGGACCGATCGAATCGATTTCGACTGTCAAAATCCTGGAAAGGCCGTCGTAAGTGACAGTTGCCTCCTTCGAGACGGAGATATCGAACGGCTCTTCGAGCATGTTTGAAATCTCGTCGGTTATGACAACAGGTCCGCTGGCCCTAGAGGATTCATTTTTCACGATGATAGAGAAGCGCACGCTCTCGCCCGGCAGAAGGAGCGTGGCCGAGGTCACGGCCTTCTCGAGGCTCAACTTGCCGCTCTCGTATATGAATGGAACGATGTCGATAGTTCTGTTGCTCTGGCCGTTCATGACGGTGCGCGGAATGAACCTGAAACTCTTCCCCGCGTTGTCACCGCTCGCCTGCGAAGGGATAGAGACCTCCAGAACGATATCTCTCTCCTCTCCCGGCCCGACCAATCCCGCATCGACCAGTCCGCTCCCGTCGGTGTCGACCAGCGGCTCGCCCGATGTGTTTTTGAATACGAAGTTCCATCCTTCAGTATCGAAATTGGCGCTCTCGATCTCAAGATCCATCACGCCGCTCCTGTTTCCTCCGTTCTTGAGCGTGTGCGGAAAATTGACGGAATCGCCACCGTACACCGTGACGGTGCTCACCGTCGTGTCCTCTTCGGTCATTTCCGCCGCCTGAGGTTTTCCGAGGGGTCCGAGGAAGGGAAGTGTGGAAACAGGTATAGTGAACTCCACGGTGTTGGTCCGACCCTCCCAGAAACTGCCCGCTCTTGAGTAAAGCAGCTCCGCGAAGTTGATCCTTACACCAGGAGAGGCCGTCGGCGGAAAGAAGACATCGAAGACGACGACTATCTCCTGACCGGCAAGGACGTTCGAGAAAGTCAATTCGAAGCCCTTCACGAGTTCATCGCTTCCCGGGCGAGTCGAGGACCATTCCTTGCCGTCGAAATAGCCGGACGTGTACGGCAGGCTGGCCTCGATGGAGTCAAGGTCCGCTATGCCTTCGACGTTGTAGCCGTTGAAATCTATGTATTCCCTTATGGTTACGGTGTCCAGAGAATAATCCGAAAGGTTCTTTCCCCTTAAGGTGAACCGCTGAGTGCCTCCGGGTTGTATCGTTTCGTTCAGCTGAGTCTTCTCGAAGACGAGAATTTCGCCTTCCTTTATCTCGATCATCGCGATGTTGTCCTCGTCGACGTTTCCCATCATATCGTCTCCAACGATGTTCACGAAACCGTTGGAGATTACGCTGCCCTTATTCTCCACCATAACACGAACGATGATCTTCTCGCTGGCTTCCACCGGCAGGTTTATACCTTCGATCGCCGGTTCGCCGTCGTCGACCTTTCCGTTGCCGTTCCTGTCGTGAAAGATCCCGACCACTCTCAG
>NZ_DAOSEH010000129.1:0-4063 GCF_035363035.1 Mesotoga sp.
TTTTGCATTTTTTCACTTTTCTGAGTCTCAGAGCGCCGGGCACGGAGTAGCCTGCAGGTGCTAGGAGATGCAGGAGGTACCGGAGGTTATATGGCCTTCAGGATAGTGACGTTTCCTTTGGACTACCCATCTCCGGGCCGGAAGATGCGTTTATGAGGGCGAGACTCGAAGACTGATAAAATAACCCCACCACAGAACATCTGCCACAATTACCAACAACCTGCGGTAACAGGAACCTACGGAATAATTTGACTTTGTACAGAATATAATAAGTGGTATATTATTCACAGGTGAGCGGAGCGCTTATCAATTCTCGCATAGTCTCATAGACTTCATGTGTTAATACCCGGTGCAAGGCCTCGCTTATGGAGGTGGGGTTATGAAGACTAAGCTTATGTCTGTATGTTTATTCGTGTTTCTCTTTTCGATTATCTTTCTCCTTCTTGGGTGTTTTTTAGTAGACAAACCACCGAAGCTGAACATACCGGACAAGACGGTAGATGAAGGACAGGTACTTCAGTTTGATCTCAAACAATACACCGAGTACAAAGACAAGAACGCCCTCGTTTTTACAATTGTATCCGGTGTTGGAGAGATAACCGTTGCGACATATACCTATACTCCCGATTACGATGTACTGAAGAAGGTTAGAGAGTACAATCCGGCAGCCGAGAGCGTAGATTTCGAGGTAAGCATAAGCGCGAAAGACGGGAAGGGCAGAGAAGCGACCGCCACGTTCACGATAAGGGTAACTGACGTGAACAGACCGCCGGTACTGGACATACCGGACCAGACAATAAACGAAGGAGAAACGCTCACACTCGACCTTCTTGACTACACGGCAGATCCGGATACGCTAGACACCTTCACATACAACCTCATATCCGGAGTCGGGAACATAGAAGGATCTACTTACACCTATACATCTCCATACACAGATGCCGGAACGAAGACTGTAACTGTGAGGGTAACGGACAATAAGATTGGAACCGATCAAAGGGCTTTTGGAATAACGGTCAATAGACTGCCTGTGCTTAACAAGTTGAGCGGTCCGTCTGGAACGATAAACCATATCAGTGTCACTTTTAGCTGGATTGAAGACGATCCCGATGGAAACATAATCTCATACGAGTATAAAAAAGACGAAGGTAGTTGGAATTATCACGTGCCTAGCACGATTTACAAAGTGCCTAGCACGAGTTACACCTGGACTGGTTACTCTGAAGGAGAGCACAAGTTTGAATTCAGGGTACAGGATAACAAAGGAGCGTATTCAAATGTAATAGGCTGGACCTTCAATTATGTGAAAAACCCAGTAGTAGTCGGAGAAATGGTACTCGTCGAAAAGGGCAGCTTCACGATGGGGACGTCTGGAGCTGGAGAATTCAGTAATGAAAAACCTGCCCACCAGGTAACGCTCACATACGACTTCGAGATAGGGAAGTACGAAGTGACATTCGATGAATACGATGCCTTCTGTAATGCAACCGGCAGGAGTAAACCGAAAGACGAAGGCTGGGGAAGAGGAAAAAGACCTGTTATCTACGTCGGCTGGTGGGATGCGCTAGCCTACTGTAATTGGCTGAGCGAGAAAGAAGGATTGCCCGTCGCATATAGGCTGATGGGAGAGTCCGCTGAAGGACAGACGTTAGATGCGAGTGGTAATGCGACTACGGACATAACTAAGGTTGTGGGATACAGGCTGCCTACGGAAGCCGAGTGGGAATATGCGGCCAGAGGAGGAAAGTACCACTCGCCTTACAAATACTCGGGGAGCGATAACGTAGATGATGTGGCATGGTACTATAACTACAATTACTTGGAAGGCAAGACGAATGAAGTCGGACTGAAACTTCCTAACGCTCTCGGGACATACGATATGAGCGGAAATGTCTGGGAGTGGTGTTCTGACTGGTTTGACTTCTACACAGGACTACCAGAAACAAATCCGTTCAACAGTACAGATGGTATCCGTCCAGTGTCTCGTGGTGGCAGCTGGAACAGCAGCGCGACGTACACACGTGTGGCTTTCCGCTACTGCTATAAACCCGCTTACGTGAACTTCGACCTGGGCTTTCGTATTTGCAGGACGGTGCCTTGATTACACTCTAGCGTTTTTACATTTTTACACTCTGCTGCGGCTTTGAGCGTCGTTGCGCAGTCTTATGCCCCAGGGGTTGAAGAAGACGCACGAGACAATAAGGTTTTCAGGACTTTGGATCTGCAGTTACGGTTAGTCGCCTCGCCCATTAACACGAACAATAACCTGGGGTTCCGTATTACAGCATTGCATAATGTCGAGATATCCGGCGTCTAGGAGTTCCGGGTCGGTGACGAGACCGTCCAGACGACTATCCTGCGCGTGAAAGACACCAAAAAGCACAAGGCGCTCTCCAGGCCAGTAAGATTCCCAAAAGGCGAGGGGTTTTTAGACCATTACTTCCCGCTCGTGAAGTCCTTCCGCCACCATTTTATAAGCCTCTCCGTGTTCTCCTCGTCCAGGAAGTGATATAACTCGTAGAAAGAGACGAGACGGTGTCCGTGGTAAATGCCGACGATTGCCCGGATGATTAGCTTATCGCTGGTGGAGTATTTTCGAATATGCTCCTCGAGGAAGTCGTCTCCCAGATAATCCTCTCCTTCGTATCGATTCTGTGATAACAATCATCGCTTCTGCAATCAAATTAGATAAGAAGCATATGCTACTATCATAATAGCGGCAATTATATCTGTTTGTTGCCATTATTTGTAGGTGATTCCAATGCGCGATATCGATCTAGACCAAGTCAAAGAATGGTTCAAAGACAATAGATTCCTGACAACCGATGAGCTGGTTAAGAGGCTGAGCCTTGGTTTCCCCAGTGATCATAGAAATTGAGCGAGGTACAGAGAAAGCCGTGTTTGAGTTCGTCAAAGCTTCCTACTCCCGGGTGTTCATCGATCCGACTCCAAGGGAGATAGACAACTACATCCTCGGGTGTGAAAAGTGTTTCGTTGTAAGGCCGCTTGTGACCGAAGCCCCTGTAACGTCCTCCGATGACGTCTCCATACCGAAGCTGGAGAAGATACTTGTCGATCTTGTCTGCGAGAAGGATCTCTTCGTATCGTTCCAGGGTGCTGAATTACACAACATATACCATAGAGCTTTAACGGATTACAATGTCAGTCTGAGCAAAATCAGAAGATATGCGAGCCGTGCGACCCGGAAGAGAATGAAGAGCTCACCAGAATACTCGATCAGATGACGGAAGAGGATCTGAAAATCGTCGATAGCTATGAACTACCGGGTTAGCTTCACGAGAGCGAGCAAACGACAGCACGACAAGCTCGATGCCGCAATCAAGAACAGAATAGACAAAAGTTTCCAGCGACTCGTTAATTACTACGACGGAAAAACCGGCAAGAAAACGGATGTTAGAGGCCTTACCGGTAAGTATTGTAGACTCCTGCGGCTGAGAGTCGGAGATTGCAGGATCATCTTCAAGCTCCAGGGAGATGAGCTCGTGATTCTAGTTGTTGAGATAGTTAAGCGTGGAGACGCTTATAGATAGTTCCGCTTTATACACAGGCTGAAGACCTGGATGATTTGGCGATGATACAACCCGCTGAAAGAGGGCGATCTAATGGATACACGACAGTTCTTGAGAAAAGAAATTGAAACCGTGCCCGATGCTCTCGTAGAAGAAATCCTTCGGTTTGTGAAGGCATTGAAAGAAAGGAATCTGCCTGCCTTAAGCCGCGAGTTGTTGAACGCTTCAGAGTCGGCTCTTGCCAGAGACTGGCTAAGGGAGGAAGAGGATATAGCGTGGAAAAACCTGTAAAGGGTGATGTTGTAGTAATTCCCTTTCCTTTCTCTGATCTCGCCGGAACTAAAAAGCGACCTGCGTTAGTTTTCGCATATGCCGGCGGTGATGATGTCATGATGTGTCGGATCACAAGACGGTCAACGTGGTCTTAAGCAGCAAACAACGGATCTTCTTCCCTACAAATCGGAGAATAGCTCGCAAACGTCATCCGGTTGATTCTTCTAGATCGCGCAAGTCTATTAGCAGAACTTCTTTCG
>NZ_DAOSEH010000130.1:0-4060 GCF_035363035.1 Mesotoga sp.
ACAGAACCCTGCACGAAAGATCGTGGGGACTCACCGCCTGCGACTCTCCGGACGGCTACAGGGGAGATTTTGGAGCGCCGCCTTCGGCTAAATCCAACACCGCGCACAGAACCGACGGAACCGTGCCACCCTGCGGAGCGCTCGGCTCGATCGTCTTCGTCCCCGGGATAGTCGAAGAAACGGTGAAACACTACTACGAAAACACACCGGAACTCTGGAGCGAGTACGGATTTCTAGATGCCTACAACCTCGACAGAAACTGGGTCTCCGACAGGGTCATCGGAATAGACAAGGGAATAACACTGCTCATGATCGAAAACTACAGAAGCGGAATGATCTGGGAACTGACCATGGGTAGCCAATTCATAAAAACCGGTCTCGAAAGACTGGGATTCTCGCAGCGATAAGAGCCGTCCTTGGTCCGGCGTCCCGGAGCATGAACCCGTCCTTCGGAAGAGCGAGAAGAGCGGTTCCTCGATATTACGCATCCAGAATGCCCCCACACTGTCATCCCGTTTGGCGAAAATGGGGACGGGTTCCTGGCGTCTGTACGCAATTTTCGCATTTACTAACTCATGTAGAAAAATGGTGTCTATTTTTTTCTGGTGGAGGTTCTTCCTCAGGGTATAGCACTTCAAAAGCTCTCCAGTTTTACACCCAGAGTTCCCCCGAAAGATGATAATCCTGTCACATGCTACCAATAATTGCATTTGCGATCGTGAAATATATCAATAAACCAACGGCATCGACTATTGTCGTTATCAAAGGACTGCTGGCCACCGCCGGATCAAGTTTGAACCATGTCAGTACAAACGGAACCATAGCTCCGATAAGATTAGCTACCAGAACTATCGCCGTCATAGAGATGCCAACAACAAGACCAATTTCGAGACCTCCTCTGAACAAACCCAATAAGGAACTAGCAAGGCCCATCGTTATACCCAGGGAGATTCCAACGAGAATTTCCTTCAAGAAAGTCGCCATCCACCTGGTCATCTTCACATCTCCCGTTGCAATAGCACGCACCATCAGTGTTGCCGATTGAGCGCCTGCATTTCCACCGCTGTCTATTAGAAGAGGGATGAAGAATGCAAGAGCAATCGTTGAAGCAAGAGTCGCCTCGAAATTCGCAATTATGCTTGACGATACAAGGTTTACGAGTATAAGAATCATCAGCCACAAGATTCTCTTGGAGTACAAAGTCCAGAAACTCGCATAAGCGTAACTCGTTTTCAAAGGTCCAACAGCTGCGGTTTTCTGAAAATCCTCGGTTACTTCCTCTTCGACGATATCGAGAATGTCGTCTACCGTAACGATTCCAAGAAGAACTCCAGCTGAGTCAATGACAGGAATAGCCACCAGATCATATATCTGGATAAGTCTCACGGCTTCTTCTCTGTCGGCAAACGGAGAGATGGCGGTAAAACGATAGTCCATAATATCCTTGACCGTAATACCTGGATCAGCAAGTATAAATTTTCGCAATTCAAGAGAATCAAGCAAACGCCACGAATGATCAGTCACATATATCATGTTTACGGTTTCACTATCTCTCCCACGCTTGCGTATGTGTTCGATGGACTTTTCGATACTCCACTCGGGCCTTACCGCAACATAATCTGGTGTCATTAGACGGCCGACACTCTCGGGCGGATAGCCTAGCAGCGTCCTGGCTTCATCGAGATCCTTTGGGCTGAGAAGATTTAGAAGGCGTTGTGTTGCCTGGCCGGGAAGCTCGCCAAGAATCTCGGTTCTGTCGTCGGGGCTAAGCTCTTCAAGTAGCGCCTTTGTTTCCTGATCAGTAAGATCTCCAAGTAGAAGGTCTTGATCCCGCGACTCAAGATATGAGAAGGCTTCTGCCGCAAGTTCCTTCGGGATAATCCTGAAGAGAATCACTCTCGACTTCTTCTCGAGATCCATAATGAGCTCAGCAATTTCTGGAGGCGATTCTTCAGAGATAATCCTTCTTATAGACTGCCAGTCACGCTTTTCGATGAACTCTTCAACTATCTCATAGAGCTCTGTTTTCATTTTTCACCTCCGGAAAAGGTCTGGAAGATATTATATATCAAGATTACCAGATTCACCCCCGTTCACCTTCCCAGTATGAAAGGCTGAAACAGACTTATGATTCCACAGGCTGGACAACATGTGGATAGTACCCACTCATCTGATCGACAGCTATGTACCCGATTTTCGCATTTACCAACTCATGTAGAAAAATGGTGTTTGTCCCTATTTTCCCACGGGATATAAAGTTCGTACTTTCTGGAAAACCCGTTGACTTTCGGTGGCGGGTTGAGTACAATATGAATGAATATAAAATTACTCATTCACGGAGATGCTTACAATGGAAGATAAGAGAAAGTTGCTATACGATTGTGCGAAAGAACTGTTTGGCGTCAAAGGCTTCAAAGATACAAACATATCCGAGATCACACAGAAGGCCGGAGTGGCAGTAGGAACGTTCTACAAATACTATCCGTCAAAGGAAAAACTCTTCATGGATATCTTTCTGGATGAAAACGTCAGGCTAAAAAAACGCTTTTTGCAGTCTCTTGATTTAACCCGGAGTCCTTTGGAAATCATGAGGCAAATGATGGCGTTGAACGCCGAGGGCATGAATGCAAACCCCATTCTAAGGGAATGGTATAACAAAAGTGTTTTTGAAAAAATCGAAAAGCTTTATCGTGAAGAAAATGGTATCCAGGTGGTTGATTTTCTATACGATACCTTCCTGGAACTTGTCAACAAGTGGCAGGCGCAGGGGAAAATGCGTAAAGACATCGACAGCAAAATGATCATGATGGTTTTTGCCGCCATAATCAATATAGATACACACAAGGACGAAATCGGAATCGAATATTTCCCGCAACTTCTAGCGATTATAGCGGAGCTTGTAATGGAAGGCCTGATGAACTGCTCTGAGTGAACAGGGCGGTTTTTCATCGAGTTTAGTGAATGAATACAAAAGGATTCATTCACAATCTGAATCAAGGGAGGGCTACACATGGAGCAAACAACGGTTATAGAATCTGACGGCTCTTGTATGAGTACTGAGATTACATACAAAGCATTCGGTGAAAATGCAGCGCCGGCAGTTACGCAAGCCAAAGCGGCACTTCTACGGCTGGAAAATATCTTGAGCCGTTTCATACCGGGCAGCGAGGTCAGTGTGATCAATAAGAACGCGGGAAAAGGGTATGTTAACATAAGCTCTGAAACATTTGAGGTCCTGTCGTGTGCAAGCCGGATTTCTGAAATCTCCGGGGGGCTCTTCGACATCACCGTCGGACCTTTGATTGATCTATGGAATTACAAACACTCCTTCCAGGTGCCGGAGGATGAAAAAATCCGGCATATTCTGTCTTTAGTTAATTACCGTGACCTGATGTTGAATTCAGACGAACAATCTGCCAGTCTTCGAAGGCCGGAACAGTCCATTGACCTGGGGGGTATCGGAAAAGGCTATGCCAGCGACTGCCTGGTGAAAACGCTTCAGAAGTACGGTGTCGTCTCGGCCTTCGTAAATATCGGAGGAAATGTATCGACGCTTGGAAATAAACCCGACGGCTCTTCCTGGAGTGTGGGTATCAGGCATCCCCGACATGATGGCTACCTGATCGGAGCGGTTAAGGTAACCGGCCAGGCCGTCGTCACCTCCGGTGACTATGAGCGGTATTTTATCGACGGGACCGGCAAGCGGCGACATCACATCATAAATCCAACCACAGGATATCCCGTTGAATCTGGACTGATAAGTGTTACCGTGGTTGCAGACAGCGCCATGATTGCCGACGGGTTATCGACTGCGATATTCGCGGCGGACATGGATAAGGGACTCGGATACCTTACTTACTTTCCCGGAGTCGACGTTGTTCTGGTTGACAATCATCAGCGCGTTTTTATTACTCGAGGCTTGAAAGAGATTTATCAAACGATTGAAGGAATAGATGTGATAGTTATATGAAAGGAGCAAGGAACAATGAGAAAACTGGCAAGAGAAAGGGAGGGAGAAAAATGTGGATTGTGATACTGATTGTTGTAATAATTGCGGCCG
>NZ_DAOSEH010000131.1:0-4049 GCF_035363035.1 Mesotoga sp.
TATATTCGCTGGGATTTATATCATAATTTTTTATATTTTTCCAACCAAAATTGCATAAAAATCAATAGAAGAATATATGTATGGAGGGCGAATCATTTACATATACCATATATAGGGGCCCGTCCCGTGCGGTATTGACTAGCGGGAGAGTTCTCATAAAATTGCTTGAAAAGCGCATATTACTGACGGGAAAGAAAAAGTCTCGGTCACCTTTGCATCTTCCAGAATCCGAGAGGGATGTTTGTACACGATAAAAAGAAATTATTCTGTTGCCTTGAGCATTTTAAGGGTCGATATATCGACTTTTTTCCCGATTATCTTCTCGGGTTCCCTTCGAATCTTCATAGAGGAATTTTACAGTGATCATATAGTCAGATTCAGGGCTTGTTTGAAACCTGCTTCCAATAGGCTCTGTGCTTTTCTAGCTTTTTTTCTCTTCAATGATTTCAAGTTTGGTTATATCGACTTCTCTTGTGTAATCTCTGTGGTACCACTTTTTGTGCTCTGCGCTATAGAAGATCCACCAGTTATTGTCGCGGCTAGTACCGCCGTCCGTATAAGTTACTCTGAAGTCATAGCCAGTTGCAGGAGTGACTATAATGATATTATCAGTCGAGCTGTTGGAGAAGACTCTGGGGTTGTAATTAATCTTGTTTACCGGAAGGGACCATTCATCGGGGTTTAGACCTAGGTCCGTGTATCTTGTATCTTTCCATGTGCTCAGCACTCTTCCAGTAAGTTGAAAAGTATCTATCAAATCTATCATTTTCGGGATTATCTCCTGGAAAGTGGAGCCAAGGGAAGTAAGCTTACCAGATTCGACCGCTCCTGAAGACCCAAGCGAAAAAGAATAGTAAACGGTAAGTTCATCAGAATCGGAAGGAAGCCCACCCGAAAGATATTCTAGATTGGCCAGATCGGGAAAAGGCGAAGATGTGGCCGAAGTTATAATCGCCCTCAAAGATTGAACATCGACCTTGGCATTCGAAAAGATAACATACTCTCTCTCTTCGCCAGCAGTCCAGGCTATACCATACTTAGGATTTTTCGATACATTTCTCCCGAGCTCATTTATCGTCTGGGGCAGTTCTCCGTCAAGGTAGATTTTACCCGCAAAGGCCTTAGAGAGTGTCATGAGGTCTTTTGCGACGGAAACAGCTTGGGATTTTCGCATAGCGTTTATTCCAATAGGAGTCACAACGGCTATAAGGGCAGCGATGACGGCAAGGACTATAAGCAATTCTACAAGAGAAAATCCATTTCTTCTATCGATTCCGAATATCTCTCTTCTCATATCCATCCATTCCTCCAAGTCTGTTCTGCAAATTTGCTGCAACCTCATGCCAAAGCGCGACCGGAGTCTTGAATTGGATTATCTCTTATAGCTAACCGATGAGCCTGAACCCGAACGGTCCCTGAGATTGTAAACGGCGACAGATGTACTTACGCTCTCGCTTATACTACCGTTGTTAGCACTGGAAGCTGTAATGGAAACATCCATCATTACCCTCATGTCCTGCACCGTTCTCAGTGCGAACGTCAGGCTCGAGACGCTTACCTGTGAAGGATCGTTCATGTTCTGTTCGTTTGTTCTGCTTGAAGCAGTCCCCTGAAATCTCTTTATAGTATTGTTTTCAAGCAAGATCACTATCCAGTCCGACCCCTGCGGGGAGCTGGTAAACTCCAGCTCCGTTGCCCATCTGAATTCCTCGGAGATCCTTTCCACAAGCGACCTGAGATTTCTGCTGAGCAATGCCGTCTCCTGAGACGTCTTGAATATTCTCCAACCAGCGGCAAAGACAGAAAAGGCTATCGCGACGATAATAGACGACACGAGAAGAACGATCGTTATTTCCGCAAGAGTCAATCCGGTCTTTCTCTTCATACAATTCTCACCGGCTTCTCAAGAAGATTCCGATCTGCTTTCCCTCTGCGAAATTCTTTGTGACCAGCTCGCCGGATACGGTTACGTTACTGCCGTCTATATCTACATTCACGCTGTACGACTGACCTCTTGTTGAAACGAAGATCTCCTCCTCGAGATCGTTCTGGACAACTGCCAGTTCGGCAGTGACAAACCTGTTCTTATGGGCCTGCCTCATACTGTTTGCCAGTAACGGCAGTATTGTTGCGACAATGACCACTATTATCAGAAGGCTCATGAGAACCTCTACAAGAGAGAAGCCGGAAACTCTACTCTTCAAACGCCTAGATTCTTCCATTCTTACCACCTCACCTGCTCCATATCTCAATTTCTTCATTACCCTCGCCGTCCCCGATCAGTCCTATCGACTGAGGTGGAAAAAGATCCTCGGTATCGGGTTCAAAGACAACTGTCGAACTACCGGTAGCCACGAAACGATCGGCGACAATCGCACCTTTAACGGTCGCGCTTCCCACCATATTTACAGTAGAGTTTGGCGCATAGACTGCCGTAACGTCTGCCATGGGATTCCCGTGAAGGTTGACCGTCGGTCCGCCGCTTATGATTAGCCCGTAGACCTCGCCCGATCCGCCAAGACTGGCCGAAGCCCTCTGAATATGGAGAGTACCCGTGTAGCGAATGTTTCCCGTAAGATCCAGATCGCTTGAGCCCGCGTAATTGACACGAACGGCATTTCTGTCACCCCCGTAGTTGAAAGTGCTCCCCCCTCCCATGTTGAAGCCGGTGCTGGCGTAAACGAGCATGTTCCCACCGCTGGCCAGATTTATGTTTCCCTGCTGAATGTTCAGAGTACTGCAGTTCATTACTCCCTTGCTTATACCGTTCATATTGGCGTTTCCGCTAAGTTGAACCGTTCCCGCGATCTCAAACTGCTGCTTCGAGCCGTTCATGAAGTCCATGGTTCCACTCGAAAGACTCATCGACGAGGCCTTAATCAGGGCCTGTGAAGCCACTCGTATCGTTCCGTTCCCCGAAGTTGAGAAGGCCTGACTTGAGTCCACGAAGAGATTCTCGAGCTGCAGCAGTCCGCTATTTCCAAGCTGAGTCTGACCCTTCGAATAAAGCGTAGAGATCTCGACGTTCAGGTTTCCCGAAGCCGAGAAATTACCGTCCGTGTAGATGTTCAGCTTTGCCGAATTGAGAGTGGTAATCCCGCTACCGCTTATTGAAGCGTTGCCATCGATATAGAGATTTAGCGTCCCCGGTCCGTTGACCTCGATTCTTGCGCTTCCACTTACCGAAAGAGAGTTAGCGTTGATCGAGATATTGTTGCCCTGCAGATTGAATATAAGCCTGCTGCTGCCGGACACGTTTATATTTCCGTACTCCCCACTCTGAGTAACGGTGAAAGTAGAATTGCCGCCAACATTCAGATTCCCGTGACCTGGTAAACCTTCAGGGAAGGTCGGAAATGTCGGAAAGCTTATCGACGATGGAGGATCAGGAAAATTAGGCAGCTCGTACTCCCTTTCCTGATCGAGATTCTGTATAGGATGGTTATTGAGCCATGTGCTGTTCCAGATATTCGTTCTAGTTACGACCGCATTGGGATAGGAAATCGATTGCCATGGAATATCGGGATTGACACTTGGATTTACGTGAGTGTCTCCGCCGACTCCAACGTATATCGTGCCTGTAATCATATTGTTCCCTGAACCGATATTGACCGAACCCGGAATTATCGAATTCGTCCCGGCCCTGCCTTCAATTCTAGAACTTCCGCCAATACCTATATAGCTTTTAGTAAAAACGGCCATATCGAAGACCGGAAACTCATAAGCGCCTCCGGCAAAGGCAAGGTTAAGCACCACACTCTCTACCGCGGCGCTCCTTATTCCGTAAGAGACTATCTTGAACTCGGTACCGGAAGAATCTGAGAAGATTGCGAAAGCCACATCGTTCGAACTCGACTGAAGAGCGCTCTGCACGGCATCTCTGACCAACTGGATACCAGTATCCCAATTATCACCGTCCTGCCAGGCCTCGACGAGTTCGAAATTCCCACTTCCGCCTTCGGTTATTGTTCCCCTGAAAACACCCCTGGCGTCTTTAGTTTCATCTTTCTCCAGGAGAGCCCTGGCGATCTCGACTCCTGAAAGCGCTC
>NZ_DAOSEH010000132.1:0-4012 GCF_035363035.1 Mesotoga sp.
AAAAACATTCCCCAGATGTTTCCCAGCGCCGGAACGATCATCGCCCAGTAAGTATCCACCCAGTCGAGAGAGTGGAGAATTATGAAGCCCGGTATCAGCGTCACGACGCCGGGCAGGAGCATGAAAGTGATGAAGAGCTTGAACATGAAGTCCCGGCCGGGGAAGTGAAGCCTCGAAAGCGCGTATCCCCCCATGGCCACCAGTATTATCTGTCCGATCAGCACGCAGACAGTCACGAAAAGCGTGTTGAAGATGTATCTTCCCCAGGGCTGCGACTTCCACATCTCCACGTAATTCTCCAGGCGGAGGACATCGGGGATCAACTTGGGCGGAAGTCTGTACATTTCGAACTCTGCCATGAAAGAGAAGGAGATCATCAGTATGTACGGCAGGAGAGTGGATAGACCCAGAAGAATCAAAAGGGCCATAATAACTATCCTGGTTATAATCGTCATGATTTTGTTGTCTCTCATACCCTCACTCCCCTTCTCAGAAGTACGCCTGCCAGCTTTCTTTGCCGAAGAGCTTGAATTCGACGAAGGTCAGAACGGCCAGCAAAAGGAAGAGTATCCACGACTGGGCGGCGGCGTACCCCATTCTCATATCCACCCAGGCCGACTGCCAGATGTGGTAGAAAACGACGTCGGTCGATCTCAGCGGGCCTCCCTGGGTGAGAACGTATATCGGCGTAAAGACCTGGAAGGACCCTATCACACTCGTCACCAGTACGAAGAGGCTAGTGGGCTTCAACAACGGGAGGGTTATCTTCCAGAAGATCTTCGGTTTGCTCGCTCCATCGACGCTGGCGGCGTCGTAGAAGTCCTTGGGGATACCCTGCAGGCCGGCTAGAAAGATCAGTAACTGGCTTCCTATGGCCGACCACACACCGATTATCATCATCGAGATCAGCGCGAACTGGGGCGATTCAAGCCAGGCTATCGGTTTGATCCCCACCAGCCCGAGAATGAAGTTGAGAACGCCGAAGTCGCGGTTGAAGATCCAGCGCCAGACTATGGTCGTTGCGACGCCGGCCGTGACGACCGGGAGGTAGTAAAGGACCCGCAAAACGATAGAAAGTTTCCCCAGCTTGTTAACTGCGATAGCCAAAAGAAGAGAGATGAACATGCCTATCGGGACGTAGATCGAATAAACGGCCGTGTTTTTTAGCGCGTTCCAGAACTTGAAATCGCCGAAGATCTCTATGAAATTTTCCAGCCCCACGAAAGGCTTGGCGGCGTCCACTATGCTCCATCTCCTGAAGGCCAGGAAGAGGGCGAAGCCCATCGGGCCAACCGCCCACCAGATCAGATGGACCAGCGCCGGCATTAGAAAGCCGTAACCTATGAAGGTCCGCTTTATCAATATGCTGGACTGGATATTGTTTATTATGAAGCCGCTCACGACAGCCATCACCAGCAAGGTCAGAATCATACCGATCGCGAAGAACTGTATCGAAAGCACGGCGTTCTCTCTGGACGTCTCCTCGTACAGAACGGTGGTTTCGATCCCGGAGATCTCTCCGGTCGCGTAGGTGTGCAGAACGTCGTTGAGTTTCGCCGTTCCCTTCACGATTCCCCCTTCGACCGTGGATGAGGAGATAATCTCGAGGTTCGAAAGTCTCCTTTCGGTGAGGTTGGAGGCCAGGAGCGAACCCCCTTCACGCATCACAAAATTCGCACCGGTAGTCTCCCTGGATCTTTCTATGAATTCGGCCGGAGAGTCGGCGCCTTCAACCTCCAGAAAGCGTTCTACGTCCCCGAACCATCCCCTGGCGTTCTTCATGGCCACCGCATCGCTGAGAGCCTCGAGCGACTCCCCGTAGACGACGTAACCGAATACCGCGACCATGACGATGGCGGGGAGAAAGGCCGACAGACAGTACAGAAAGCGCGTGGACTTCTTCATCTTCGGATCCTTTTGAACTTTCTTGAAGTAAACATAAAGCAAGAAAAGCGCGAAAATCAGCGAGGCGATCCCGGAAACCCAAATGAAAACGGCCAGAGAACCGATTCCTCTCTTCCAGATGGCCGGCGTGGTCACCGTCGAGAAAAAGGAAATGACATCCCAGTTATCGGAATCGTAGATCGCAAGGGCGTTCACTATCATTTCTCCGTCGGCTGAAGATATCTCCGCCGATTCCGGCCGCTGGCTGTTCATGGTTCTCTTGAAGAGGTCGCGGAGCAGGGCCTGATCGATTTTCGGCGCACCGGCAGGCGCCTTGAAACTGTCTTCATCTCCGTAATAGACCAGAAGTTCTCTATCGTATGCGCTCAGAGAGTTTGTGAGCAAGCCGTCGAATCTGTCGAGAAGGACAACAAACACAGTGTCCTCGAGTGTCAGAATTCCGGCCTGGATATACAGCTTATCGTTGAATCTGGAAACTTCGGCCCTGGGTAGTCCGCTGGAGAAGGTCAGATTCTCGAAGAAAATCGAAGACGACAGATCGTCGGGAACGGAGTAGCCGAAGTCTTCGAGCAGTTTGCCGTCTAAATCGTACAGGGCGGCGAAGACTATATCGTCTGAAAGACCTTCAACAACGCTTCCGACAGCCTGCGGATCGTCGACCAGCGGATACAGTTCGCCGTCTATCTCGGCCGCAAGGTTCTGGTAGTTGAGCTTCATGCTCTTGAGCAGAGAGGACTCGCTTTCCCGGGCGTAACTGGAATAACCATCGGCCGCGTATAAATTGAGAATAGCGAACCCCGACAGCATCAGAAGCGCTACGAATATAAAAAGACCTATCAGAAGTTTGTTGTGCCTCAAAGCCATCCCTCCCGAATAAGGAAAGGAGCGGCGCGACGGCCGCTCCTCAGGAAAACCTGTTACTTTTCACCCTTCTCAATGTACTGGTCGATCGTCGCAGCTGCCCAATCCATGGCCTGTTTGACGGTCTCTCCTCCGACGTTCATCCTGTCGAAGGCCTCGGCCCACGTATCCTCGAACTGGGGTCTGTAATACTTCGTCAGCGAGCCCACCGGTACCCTGGCGTAGTCGAGCATACCTATGAAGGTAGAATCGAGCGCGTCCTTGGCGGCCTGAAGCTCGGCTATGCTCCTGATAGCCGAGACCGCAAGTCCTCCTTCGAGGCATCTCTTGGTCTGCGCGTATTCGCTCGACAGGAAGGCGGCCAGCTTGGTCGCGCCGGACTTGTCGGCTACGTTTGAAGGTACGGCCCAGCCGGAAGCGTAGGTGATCGTTGCCTTGCTTTCCTCGCTCGCGTAAGGTATCGAGGCGCCTCCGACCTTGAGATCCGCTCCCTTCGCGATCTGTGATTTGATAGAGACGTTGAACCAGCGGCCGGTGATAATCATGGCAACCTTGCCGGTGTAGAACAGTGCCGAAGCTCCGCCCAGAGAGCTGGCTTCCTGCGGCGTCGGCGCATAGCCCTTGGCGAGGAGATCCATGTAGAAGTTATAGGTACCGACGTTCACGTCGCTGTTGAGGTACCCAGAAGTCTTGGTGAAGTCCGGGCTGAAAACCTCGCCACCGCCTGCCCAGAGGATAGGCACTACCACGCCTACCCAGGAAGGGAAGGAGAAACCCCAGACGTCGTTCTTTCCGTCGCCGTCGGTGTCCTTGCTCAGCTTCTTGACTGTCTCGGCGAACTCCTCCATCGTCCAGCCGTTCTCCGGCGGATAAGGGACTCCGAACTGGTCGAAAACGTTCTTGTTGTAGAAGATTCCTATCGGGCTGGTATCTTTGGGAAGCGCGTATAGACTCCTTCCCGACCTGAAGATGTCGACGAGAACGGGGAAGTACTCGTCGAGGTTCGTTCCGCTAGCGCCCTCCCTGCTCAGCCTGCTTATGAAGGGGTTGATATCGGTCAGATACTTGCCCTCCACGAAGGCCGGGATCATTTCGGCGTCCAGCAGAATGACATCGGGGGGTGTTCCGGCACCGATATCGGTCAGAATCTTCTGGTAGTAATCGCCGGGAACCGGTTCGTAAACCACTTCGTATTCCGGATTGAGTCTCATGAATTCTGCGATGATCGCCTCGTCAAGCGCGGCTT
>NZ_DAOSEH010000133.1:0-3947 GCF_035363035.1 Mesotoga sp.
AAGAAGAATCGAAAAAGTTCGAGAACAAGAAACTTGCCAAAAATCACGAAGAGAACGGCGTATTCAAAATCATTCAGTTTCTCGAGAACAGGCTAAAGCCGGAGCAAGTCGTTGTGGCATTGCAGGGTCTTTCGTTCTTCGGGAAAATACCCGATTTAAGAACAGAATTTGAGCGCGAAGGATTCCAGAAAGAAAAAGAGTACCCAGTACGCAAATATAAGAAGAAATACAACGACGATGAAGAACTCAGTTGTGATCTGAATAAAGTACTGAAGAGTCCGTGTTCATACAACGACATTCGTTTCTTGGCCGGAGAGACCGATAGTCTCCAGCAAATACTTAACACAGGATATATAGTATCAGATGTGGAGTACATTGTTTTTCCGGATAGGCCAGAAGGTTTTTCGAGAGACAACGAACCGGCAATCTATGGGTTTCTTAAGGCGCTTACCGAAAATGCTTTCAGCGAGTACGGAATTATTGTACACAAGAGACCAATGTATTACACAGGCGATAACATAGAAAGCCTTTCGAAAGCGTTCACTGAGATCTGGACAATCCTCGACAAAATCCGAGAAGATTACCCTGAAAAGGAAATTCTCATTGATGTGACAGGCGGGCAGAAATATCCCGGAATTATGGCTTCACTATATTGCATTTTCAACAATCTACCCTTCTTCTACATATTTGAAGGAGAGGTCAGTCTTGCTAAGTTTCCCCCAGTACCTGCTAGCTGGGATTTCGGAGCGATTGACGAGGCTCTTGCTGCATTCAATTCTATTCTTGTTGGGAACGCCGTTGACAGTTCAGAAAGAAATCATCTGAAATACTCAGAGTATTGCTCGCTACCGGAGACGTTCAGAAATCTATACACCGCAAGCAGTAATGAAAGCAATCTCACGAGTTCTCTTCCACTACACGTAATTGAAAGCAAGTATAGAAAAGCTAGAGGCCTTCCCTTCGGATATGGCGAAGACTTCTTGCGCTTGCTAGATGACAACAAGTGTACGGAAGAACGCAAAAAACTTACGAAAGCTTACAAAGAATACCTCAGGAAAATGATTCGAGAAGTCTGGTCTCTCCAGTGGATTGGCGATCAGATACCCGAGACCGTTGAGCACTCTCAGCGCCATAGCAAGAGACTTATGGAGTTTACTGTCAATCTTATAAACACTATCGGTGAAGAGAACTTCCTCAATGGTGTCCCAAAGAGCTTGAAAAATGAGTTCTATTTTGTGCTTGCCATAGCGATGAACGTTCATGACCTCGGGCACACGAAGCTTAGTTATAAACTGGGAGACGGCCGCATATTGCCACTTGACAGTCTTCCGTGCGTAGTAAGAGATCTCCACCACGAGCTCTCATACCAGATGCTGGAAGATGATGATAGATTCAAGCTCTTCGGTGAAAGGCCAGACACATGTGAAGAAAAAACCTGGGAGAAGATCAAGACTGCCGTGAAGCTGGTAACCAGATACCACAGAGAATATATGCCCATTAATGGCAACCCTAGCAAGTTGAAGGAGATAGTGAAGATCCTTTCGCTAGAACCGGAACCTCTAGAAGAGGTTGTCTCAGCTCGCTTCGAAGAGGAAGACTGGCAGAGACTAACGATAATGGCTTCTAGATGGCTAAAGTTTATTGACGGAACTGATGTTCAGTCAGACAGAACCGTCGAGCCGAATTACTTCAAGACGCGTGTTTTGAGAACAATTACCGAAATCGAAGCTCTAGGCATGGAGCTAGAAAGTAATATCGAACTCTCAACATCTATTAAGAAAGAAGTATCCGATCTTGTAAAGAAAGTAGGCGAGCTAAAAGCATCATTCGAAGACTCCGAAAACAATGCGAAGAAAAGAGAGCTAGCTGAAGCAATAAAGAACAAGGCAGAAGCTCTCGAGAAGGCTAGTGTTTACCCAATGATCCAGAAGAGAATCGACGAATGCAAGGGTGCGATTATAATGCCAAACTGGCTGAAGCTTCTCTCTAAGCTCTCTTTTAAGGCTCTTCAGTTCACGCATTTCGAGAAACACAACATGGTGAATTACGTTTACCCGAGATTTTTCATGGAAGAGAGCCTGTTTGGAAACACCGATCGTACTCTTCGCCTGAGTATCAATATCCAGAAAGACAACAAAGATGATATGAACTCGATTCTGGAGATCATCGACAAAGTCAAAAAGGACATTGTGAAGGAGTTCAAACACTCTGGCCTGAATAAATTCGCAATAAAAACCATAAAAATGGAGGTAACACCCTTGAGTGAAAAGATACTTATTACCCCTCTCGGAACATCTCCGGGAGTGCTTTACACACTTATCAAAAGGCTGAATCCCGACAGAGTAATAGTCATCACCTCGAAAAAGGGTGAGGAGAATCTCCCGGAAATATGCGAAAAAGCCGGCTTCGACCAGAATAAAATCAAAGCTTATCTTTTCGATGATCCTTATACCGGCTTTGACAAGATCTCTGATGTTATTAAGGAAATGATCTCGGACTTCACAATCGACATCGGCTCAAGAATAACCGTAAACCTTGCCGGTGGCACATCCTTCCTTCAGTATGTCACGGGTGAATTTTCGGAGGTACTGGAATCGAAAAAACTCGATGTAACAAAGGTTTTCGCAGTAGATAGAAGAGATTTTGCGCTCCAGAAAGCCGAACCATATGTTGTCGGCGAAGTTGTCGAGCTGCCCGGAGAAGACTCATGGGAAAGATAAGGAGAATAATTACAAACGTCGGAGCTACTATCTGGCAGAGAATGGTAGGTGAGCTTAAGAACACGGCTGGAGAACTCACGGGAAACAACATTCTTAATCACATCAGAAAGATGAGTATAGATCAGCAGAAGAAAATATCCCCGGAAATCAACGGGCTGGAGACCTTCGGAATAAGTAGAGACGATCTCCTCATATTCATCGCGACGAATACCGAAGTGTCTAAAGCATGCATGGAAGCTCTCACAGAATATTACAGATCCAGGGGGATCAGCGTCGTGACCAGAGTCGTTGAAGGTTTGACCGACGATTTTAGCACATCTTTCAAAAAGGGAATCGCAGAGTATGTTGATCTTATCATCAGCTTCTTTGATAGAGGAGAACAATGGTCGTACGACAACTATTTCAATGCCACTTCCGGATACAGATCGTTGATTCCATACACAACGATAATCGCATCGGTTTTTGATTCGAGAGTGTTCTATCTCTACGAGAACTCGCCATTCTTGCTTGATCTTCCACCCTTCCCGATAAACTTTGACTTCGGGATAATGGAGCAACATTCGACTTTCTTTGAAAAAGTCGAGAACGATTGCGTTCCGGTCAGAGAAGCGCGAGAGGAGTTTGGATATGAACTTTTCACCAAAATAGTTCCGCAAGTGTTGCTTGAAGAAGATGGACTTGTCTATCTCTCGAACTTTGGGAAAATCCTCTGGGGGAGGTACACTGTCTCGAACCCCGAAATTTACTTCAGCGATTCGGCTCAGAAAGTAATAAACAGAGATCCTATCTATCTCGACTATGTCAGAAAGATGCTCAGAGGAGAGGCCGAAGCCGAACACTATCTTCACGAATACTCTGGAGACGCTCAGTGCTATAAATTTCCAGCGAAAGGGGTCAGGATATTCTACATAAGAGAGGGAGATGGACCCTTCAAAATAGCTGCCATACTTCCTAACCATGACGAATACGAGAGGTATATCAAAACAAAACAACGTGAAAGTAGCCTTAGCTACACAAAAACCAGAATAAATCTCTGAAGTTAAGGAAAAATCCTAATTCACAGGCGAACGGCATAACCTGTCAACTCTAATCTCTGTTAACTTTAGATAGAGGGCGAGACAGAAGAGCGAGATCCCGTATAGGATCATTACGGGATGACATTAGTGGGGTATTACGGGATGACAGTCTTACTCCCTTCCCGTCATTCTGGCATGTTCCTAGCCAGAA
>NZ_DAOSEH010000134.1:0-3906 GCF_035363035.1 Mesotoga sp.
CAGCGAAGCGGTCTGAGGGTTAACTCATGTATAATTATACCATATCCGACAGTATAGATGTCAAGCTTTATCAAGTTGTTTAATAGAGCCTTATAGAGAAAAACGCCCTGAAATGTCTTTCGCACACGGATGGAATACATTAGATGTAACAGCCGAACTTACATATCGGGGAAAGGTCCAAACAATCGATCAAGTTTCACAGAAGAAGATACAACCCTTCCGGAGCTTTCGGCGATACAGGTTCGCCCACCGGCCTCACTAAGTAACCGCTTGTTTTGGATTCGCGGGATTGAGCGGTCCGAGGAACGCGATGATAATAACTGCTGAAATCGCCTCGAGATAAAGCTTTCAGTGCTGGTGTCTTCGAACCGCTTGCGGTATGAAAAATTATTATGTATAATTTGAATGAATAAAACTTATCCCATTTTCTAAGTTAATAGGTCTCATTTTTATCGTTTTTTGAGAGACGTAAAAGGTACAATATACAACAGGGGGCAAAATCATGTACCGTACAGCGTGTACTGTGCTTTTTGTTATCTCAGCGTTTTTTTGCGGATTGGCTGTCTCCAACTACATCGATCCCGCCGGATACCCTTATCCATGGCCAGACAATCCAAGTCCTGCACTGGCCAGCTATGAATTCAACAGCCTTTCAGACCTCGCCGACTACTACCCGACAGGTTCCTGGAGCGTTGCCGGAGGCATCCTCTCGATAACCGGTTCCGGTGAACGCAGGGCCGTTCTGAACGGTAGTACGGCCTGGACGAACTACGTTGTAAAGGGAAGTGCCAGAATAACCGACGGAATCACGCAGGGCGATTCCGCTTTCAAAATATACGCCAGAGTCACCGGCACTGCGGCCGCTATGAACGCTTACGTCTTCGAGATAGACTCAGATTTCACCAACAGGTTTTCACTTAGAAGAATCGTCAACGGCGTCGAATCGGACCCGCTCATAACGTCCGTGACCTCGGTGGGTTTCGACTGGAGTCGCTGGCAGGAGATCTCCGCTGTGGCGAACGGAAATACTTTCACCATGTATATCAACGGAATCGAAGTGCTCAGATACACCGACAACGCCAGTCCTTATCTCAACGGCAGGGTGGGGCTCGGAGCGAGGGCCTACACGCGGGTCGAAGTGGATTATTTGCGGGTGTACGGCATAAACTCTCTTTCCAGAGAGTGGAAGTACTACACTTACTCCGGAGACGCAGTTTACGACTCGACCGGCAACAGCGATCTTTCCAGCGGTGGCTCCGTCTCGCCCGCGCACGTCGACATAGTCAGTTCACCGACCCTACCCTCCGTAATGGTCTATTTCGATTCCGGCGTTCTCATGTTCAGGATCGTTCTGTCCGGTAATCCGTTACAGCTAACGGGCCAGGGCGTTCCGTACACATCATCCACCTGGGTCGTGCTTATGGACTTGAACGGCGACGGATACAGGGATTTCGCCATAGAAATTGACGGAACCGATCAAGGAATTTCACCGGACGACATAAAAGTATTCTACAGCAACTCGCTCGATCAATATCTTCCCGATAGCGATTTGATCTGGAAGCAGGACAGTGCAAAACACCTGACCAACCCGACCAACGTTGACGGCGAGCCCGGAACTCCCGCCAACTGGGACTGGAACCCGTCGCCCACGGTATGGGACTATAAAAGATCACGTGTGACGGAGTACATAGATCCCGCGATTGGAAAGGTCTATCTTCTGGATATTCAGGTTCCCATGGAGGCGCTGGATGCAACTTCGCTCGGCGGCCCCAAACTCATGGTTGACAGCGTTTTCCAGCTAGCATTCACGACCAGCGCCAACACCAACGATCCCGTTCAGAAGGATCTGGCGTACCAGGGAACCTATAAAATGGACAGAACTAAACCACTGCTTTTCGGTGATCCCATAAATTCCAGCGGCCAGATCAGCCAGATACCCCTGACTTCAAAGATAACCGTCACTGGCTGCGGTCCATCCAGGATAGAGGCTCTCGTCCAGGACGCGAGTATTCTGGTCAACGGCCAGGTACGTTCATCCGTCTCGAGTGTTAAGTTCTATCACTACTTCGACTACAACGGAAACGGGCTCGCAGACGATGGCTTCGAGTGGGTCTTCACGGGCGAGGCCGTTTCAACTGCCGGGTTTAACCCATGGATTTATCAGTGGAATACATCTATAATGCCGCAGGGCAATTATATAGTAAAGGCTATAGTTATGGACTACCAGGGCAACATGATGGACTCCTACCTTCAATACACCGACGGAGACCTCAGGCAGGTGGCCCTTTTCCTGAACACCTGCAGCACGATCAACATGAGCGTTTCCGGAAGAGTGTTCGAAGATAAAGACAGCGACGGAGGAAGTTTCATCGGCGGTGTCGATCTGCCGAAAGGCAACGTGCGCGTTAGGCTTTACAGGGAGAGCGACGGAAACACCGCGCTCAGCGGCGGCGACTCCTTCGTAACCCAGAGCATGACCGGGAGCGATGGCGTCTATTCCTTTGCTCCCCTGTCCCCGGGCAGGTATTACGTGGTCGTTAACTCAAAAGATGTCGCTCCGGCCTCTCTGAACTCCGGCTACACGCTCGAGGTTCCCTGGGCCGAGCAGACTTTCAGGCGCGAATTCATAAACGGCGCTTACTACGATGTTCAGGCCTTCGGCGGCACAAGCCCGGAAGTCTCAGATAATTTCGCGACCGGAAGCACCGCGGTCAGCGCCAGCAACTTCCAGCACCTCTCGGTAGTGGATCTCTCTGAAGGCACACAGGCAGTCACGGGAATAGATCACGGCTTCTCTTTCAACGTGGTCGTGAACGCTGTCGATACGGGAAACAACGGTCTGAGGGTAAGCGGAAACCAGGGCACCCTTAGACAGTTCGCGATAAATTCGAACGCGATAGCCGGGGCGAATGCCGCCAGGTTCGTGATGATGACGCCGCCGAATGCCTCATCCGGAAGCGATAGCTGGTGGACGGTTACGGCGATATCCCCGTTGCCCGACATAACCGATGCAAACACCTCCCTGAACGGCGTCGTTTATAACCCGCAGGGCGCAGTCGTCAACAGCAATCAGGCTGTCTTCGGCGGCGGAACGGCCGGAGTGGAAAACGTTCCGGTGGCTCAAATTCAGGGTAAGGAGATCGAGATAAACTGCAACGACCTCAGCCATTTCGTGAGAACTGCCACCGGTGCCACGAATTTCCTTTTGAAGAACATGGCCTTCTTCAACGGCGGGGGAAACCTTGGGGATTCCTTCGCGCCGGTCACACTCAACGGTCCTGGCTTTCTTCTAGAGGGTATGGTGACCGGCGCGAGGGCGAACGGTTCTCGCCCGGCCGACGAGTTTCTCAACAGACGTTACGGCCTTATAATAAACTCGAGCGGCGCCCTGTCGAACTCCTACATCGCCCACAACGGCTCGGGGTTGCTCCTGACCGGAAGCAATTTAACCGTTACAGGCGTACATGTTCTGGACAACGGTATAGGGGTTGCGGGAACTGATGGGAACGGCATCTCGTTAGCCGCCCCCGCCAGCTCGGTGACGATAAGCAATTCCATAATAGACTCCAACGGAGGTACACATGCCGGAGTCAACCACGGCAACGGCATCTACACGTCCGGCGATACTTCTACCACTCTCGAGAACCTCACAGTTTCTGGCTCGACGGCCAGCGGACTTTCTTTCAACTCTTCGAACTATTCGTCGGTAAAGAAGTCGATCGTTCGTAGCTCGGCCAGCGGTCCCGGGATAAGGGTGAGCAGCGATTCGAAGTTCGGAGATTTCTCCATGAATTCCTACTATTCGAACAAAGGTCTCGCGATCGACCTGCTACGCTCTCTCGCACCGGCGATAATCGAAGGGGTCAACCCGAACGACGGTGTCCTCAATCCCGATTACGGAAACGA
>NZ_DAOSEH010000135.1:0-3827 GCF_035363035.1 Mesotoga sp.
TTATCTCGGCGTCCTGGACGCCCTTCTCGCCCTCTCCGATCGAGTCGAACTTCAGTAGTCTGGCCGGGCTTTCGACGAGTTCCGGTCTCACCGGAAAGTCAACGATCTCTCCCCGCTCCCTGTAAACCTCACCGAGCGGGGAGAAGGTCTTCGGTCTCACTGTCGCCATCTGGGGCCTGTGCTTTGGGGTCTTTATGGTCGCCATTATATTGCCGCCTATCGCCGGTCTGGTCTGGAGCAGATTGCCGGTTCCCTCTTCTATGTCCAGCCCGGTGCAGTCGGCTGTGAGACCGGTGCCGAGAAGCGCCGCCAGACCGGGCATGTACGTGCGGCCCGAAGTGGTGGCCGGGGCCAGAATCACTTCTGGCGGTCTTTGCGAGACCATCTCTTTCAAAACCCTTATGTACGGCCCGAAGTCGAACCTCTCGAAGCTTTTATCGACGGCGACCATCACCCTGTCGGCTCCTCCCCTGAAGAGGTTCCTGAAGGTCTCTTCCGTCGGCCTTTCCTGTATCAGAAGAGCGAGCGCGACGGATGAACCCCTCTTCCACGCCAGCTCCCTGGCCTTTCCGAGGAGTTCGTAGGTGCTGGAATGTATCTGAGTACCCCTTTTCTCGGCGATCACCCATATCTCACTCATGGTTCACCTCCAGGTACGGCTTCAGGAGAGCTTTGAGCCTGGCGATGCCCTCGAGCAGTTCGCTTCCTTCGTAAAGCTTCGCCTGACGCGAGAGCTTGGGCGTGTTTATCTTGACGACCCTCGTTGGTGAACCCATGAGGCCGATCGTCGATGGCTCAAGCCCCAGAGCCTCGCTGCCCATTTTCTCTATATTCGCGTTTCTGGCTTTCTTCTTTCCTTTCAGCGTGGGGAGGCGCGGCTCGTTGACGTTTTTGGTCACCGAGAGAAGCACGGGATAAGGCACTTTCCAGGTTTCTCTGCCGTCTTCCACTTCTCTCTCCACCACTATCCCGTCTTCGCCGACTTCGATTATCCTGGAAACATAGGTGATGACGGGTACACCGAGCATGGCTCCCGTTTCCGGCCCAACCTGTCCAGTCTCTCCGTCGGTGGCCTTTTCGCCGGCGAGTATCAGGTCGTACGGCCCTTCCAGCCCTATCATTGCGGAGAGGGTCTTCGCGGTAGCCCATGTATCGGCTCCCGCGAACTTTCTGTCCGTCAGCAGCACGGCCCTGTCTGCACCCATGGCTATCGCCTCGCGCAACGCCTCCTCGGCGGCGGGAGGCCCCATGGAAACGACGGTCAATTCGTGCTCCCCACTCTCTTTGATCCTTATGGCGCTCTCGAGCGCGTGCAGATCGAGTGGGTTAATCACCGTCCCGACTCCTTCCCTTATCATCGTTCCGTTCTCGGGGTCGAGTTTTACTTCGTCGGTGTCGGGCACCTGTTTAAGAAGTACTAGTATCCTCAACGCTACTCCCCCTTCAAAATTAGGTTCATATGTCTATATATTAATACAGCTTCAGGGGTAATTCATCTCCGCAGCCACCTCCCTCGCCCTGAGAAGTAGCTCCTTCCCACCGAAAAGCGGCTCTTCTTCGAAGCGAAGCCCCACGCGCCTTTCAAAATTATCTTCGTTGAAGACGTAAACCAGCCTCTCTCCACGATCGCCGACACTCACGACTGGAAAGACCCCGAAAGAATCGCCCGTCATGGAGATCTTCGGCTTCAATCCGTAGCCCTCGAGAATCCGGCCGAAGAAGCCGGTGTTGCAGTTGAAATGGGCCGTTATGACCGTCGTCTTTCCCAGTTTGGCGGCGCAAGTTTCACCCTTCTGCGCTATTACGGCGAGTTCTTCGCCACCCTCTATCTTGAAGGCCCGGGCGAAATGCGTGGCCAGTTCCGGCAGGCCCGAGGGTTTCACCGAGAGAAAATGCCTGTGAGAGGAGCGGTAAGCCTCCCCCGGAGTTATACCCAGAGCTTCGACCAGTTCCCTGCAGGCTCTACCGGTCATATCGAAGAGAGGCAGCTCCCCGTAAATCAGCAGCCTTCCACCGCGTTCGATGTGATCGGCGATCTTTCTCTGGATCGCAAAGTCCAGATACCTCGCGCATGGAAGGATCAGCAGCCCTTCGGGGTCGATCTCTCCGTCCTGTATATTCTTCACGTCGTAACGGTATCCCAGCAGCAGGAGCGCCTTGAGAAAGCTGTCCCAGAAGTTGCCCGCCCGGTGAGTCTGGAGATCGGAAACCATCTCTCGCAACCTCGCACCGTAATGGTACTCGCTCATGAAATAGTCCGGAATGAAGGCTACCGTGAGAGGATCGTGGATCACCGAGAGATTGCCCGTGCCTTTCGCCAGAGGTTTGAGGGAGAGTGTCGCCTCCTTCAGGAAGCGATAGGTGTAGTTTTCCGTGCCCGCAGGAGAGATCGGGGCCGCAAAGCCGTGGTGCTCGCCGGTGAAGGCTATCCTCCCGTTGCCGTCGAGCGGTTCGGGATCAAGGATGTAGTTTCTCCCTCCCGTGAAGAGATAGTAGTTGATCAACCTGTTTCCCTGGGCAATGCAGAGCTTCAGCTTGTGCTCAAGAGTGTAGGGGTCGATCCTCTGCCCGTAGTTGTCACCGTAATTGCCGTCTCCGCACTCGAATTCCATGGAACCGTAAACATTCCCGAAGGAGGCCGCGAGCATTTCGTTTATCGTGTACAGGTCCTGGAAGTTTCTCAATGAGAGATCTCCCAGATAGATATCGCTCGCGGGGAAGACCTCTTCGTCGTCGCAGGCCCTGTAAAGCTGGCTGATACCTACCGGGAAGGTGAAGCCCCTCCCTTCGGACGTACCGTGAATGTTGACTATATAGGGCACGCCTTCGATACCGGCCCTCATGGCCAGCCGTTTAAGGTTCTGCACGTATTCTCTGTAATCCTCGCGTGTGAACTGGCCGAAGTCGCGTATGAACTCCAGCGAGAAATCTTCCCCCGGGCTGCGGAGGAGCCTGTAAGTTCCATCGCTCTTTTCGAGCGGGAAGCCGTAGGGTTCGCTGCCGCGCTTCTTTGTGACCCAATCTATGAACCTGGCGAGTGTGAAGTCCGAGAGATCGGGCGTGTTGTTTATCCACTGGAGCATGCCTATCTCGTTGTCCAGCTGGACGGCGATAACGTTTCCTCCCCTGCCGACCAGCAACGGCCCGAGGATCTCTCCCACCCTGTCGTACCATTTTCCAACCTCCGCGAGAAAATCCCGGTGGTTGTATGTAACCATGGCGCTCTCGACTTTTCTTCCCTCCCAGCTGACGGGTCTGAGATGGGGGTACTTATCGTAAAGCCAGTGAGGGATCCCTTCGTTTTTCAGCTCGGCCATCACGAAGGGGCCCGGCCTGGCTATGAAGTAAAGCCCCAGCTCTTTCACAAGCTCCACGAAGGCTCTCAGGTCAAGCCTCCCGGTGAAATCGAATCTGCCCTCGACGCTCTCGTGACAGAGCCAGGGAATGTAGGAGGCTATCGCTTCGCAGCCGGCCTCCTTCGCTTTTTCGATCCTGTCTCTCCACTCCCCCGCCTCGAGCCTGAAGTAATGGATCTCGGCCGAGATCACCCGGGGAGTTTTACAGATCTTCGACCACTTCTCTTCTTTCATTTTTATCACCTTCGCAACGGCCATTGAAACTCTCAGACAATTATAGCCCGGTTATTCCCCGCCGGGATTTTGGACGGGGTTAGAAAAATAGTATAATTTGTTGAAACGTTTCAACGAAAGAAGGGATAACCTTGGCGACTATAAAAGACGTTGCGAGGCTCGCGGGGGTTTCGATCTCCACGGTTTCCTACGTCCTGAACAACAGCAACAGGATAGGCGAAGAGACCAGGCAGAAAG
>NZ_DAOSEH010000136.1:0-3641 GCF_035363035.1 Mesotoga sp.
AACCTCGATGCAGAGATGATAGCCGTTCAGGCAATGACTATCGCAAGTGAGATATGCATATACACCAACTCTAATTTCACAGTGGAAACTCTCGGGGGTGAAGGTAAGTGACGAGAGAGGAACTCGACCTCCTTACACCGCGAAAGATAGTAGAAGAGCTGGACAAATACATAGTAGGACAACAAATGGCCAAGAGGGCCGTGGCAGTCGCCATGCGCAACAGAATACGTCGTCAGCGATTGCCAGAAGAGATGAAGAAAGACGTCATACCCAAAAACATACTTATGATGGGCCCTACCGGAGTTGGAAAGACCGAAATAGCAAGAAGGCTGGCCGAGCTAACTGGATCGCCCTTTGTCAAGGTCGAAGCCACAAGATTCACCGAAGTGGGATATGTGGGTAAAAACGTTGAATCGATAATACGCGAACTGGTCGATGTCGGTATAAACATGGTGAAACAGGAAAAGATACAGGAAGTCGAGGGGAAAGCCTCTTTCCAGGTAGAAGAGAGAATACTGGAATCTCTGGTGCCCGGAGGTCAGCCTAAGGCCAACGGCCCGAAAAATATCTTCGAGCTTTTCCAGGGCGCACAGCAGAATAGACCCAGTCAGGAAGAGATCGAAAGAATAAGAAACAGGAGAGATGAGTACAGAGAGCGTCTTCGCTCCGGTGATCTTGAAGACCTGGATATAGAGATCGAACTGGAGGACCACAGTCAGCCAATGATAATGATACCGGGCATGGAGGACATGGGTATAGATATGTCGGGTGTCCTGGGAGGCATGGTCCCAAAGAAAGTGAAGAGGAAGAAGATGAGGATAGGCGATGCGAGAAGGGCCTTGCTCCCGGTTGAGTCGGAAAAGCTGTTGGACATGGACAAAGTTGTGTCCGAGGCGATAGAGAGGGTTCAGAACCGCGGTATAGTCTTCATAGACGAGATAGACAAGATCTCTTTCAGAAGTGGTAGCCATGGCCCAGATGTATCAAGGGAAGGTGTCCAGAGAGATCTTCTCCCGATAATAGAGGGTACGACCGTTACGACCAAATACGGTCAGGTCAGGACGGACTACATACTCTTCATCGCTGCCGGAGCCTTCCACATGTCTAAACCCTCGGATCTGATCCCCGAGTTCCAGGGAAGGTTCCCCATAAGGGTAGAACTGAGCCCTCTGACAGAGGAGGACTTCTTGAGAATACTTACCGAGCCCAAGAATGCTATAACCAGACAGTACGCGGCACTCCTCGATACTGAAGGTGTGAAGATCACTTTTAACGAGGACGGTTTGAAAGAGCTGGCGAGAGTCTCGCACAACCTAAACGAGAGGATAGAAAACATAGGCGCAAGAAGGCTGTATACGGTCGTCGAGAAGGTCCTTGAAGAGGTTTCCTTCCAGGCTCCCGAGATTGCGGCCGATATAGTCATCGACAGGAATTACGTCGATTCCAAAATCGGCAGTATAGCAGCCGATGAAGATCTCAGCGCATTCATACTGTGATTTAAAATGGACAGGATAGAGTATGCGGCCATTGCCCTTTCGGGAGATCTCACGGTAGAGCAGATGCGGATTTTATGCGAGGAAGGCTATTCATCGACTTCTATAATGTTCTCAGAAGCGCCGCTCAACCCGGTTGCCCTGAAACGTATAAGAAGAACCTTCGCAGAGACTGTGAAGGTTCTTTCTTCTCATGCGACCTTTCTGGTATATAAAGACGAAGAGTATCCAGATAACCTGAGAAATCTTTACGACCCACCGCCTGTTATCTTCTACCACGGAGACAAAGAAATGCTCAAGAACGAATCCATGCTGGCGGTCGTTGGCTCCAGAAAGGCCGATGGCTACGGTTTGAGAGTCGCCAGAGATTTTTCCAGATCGCTCTCGGCTTCAAAAGTGGCTATCGTAAGCGGTCTGGCTGTCGGCATAGATGCCCAGGCACATGAAGGCGCCCTGGAGGCTGGTGGTGTTACGATAGGAGTACAGGGTACCGGGATAGACATTGCCTATCCAGCATCCAATAGAACCCTGATAGATAAGGTACGCACCAGTGGCTGTATCGTATCGGAGTTCCTGCCGGGAACGCCTCCGCTAAAGCAGAATTTCCCCAGACGGAACAGGATCATCGCCGGTCTCTCAAAGGCCGTTTTCGTAGTTCAGGCCGGACTGAGGAGTGGCTCACTCATTACTGCCCGCCTGGCCCTGGAAAACGGGAGAGATGTCTTCGCACTGCCGGGAGATATCTATAGAGAGAATTCGAGGGGCACCAACTGGCTTCTCAAGAACGGCGCGAAGTTGATCACCGAATACGAAGATATACTCGAGGAGTTTCCCTGGCTCGCTAGAGAAGAACGAAGGGAAAGTGAAAATCGAAAGATCGACTCGCCCGTTTACAGGTGTTTGGGAAACGGTCCGATGACTTTCGGAGAGATCCTTCTAGCTAGCGGGAAGTCAAGCAACGAACTGATGGTGGAGCTGACTCAGCTTCAGCTTGAAGGGCATGTTTACGAAGAGAATGGACGCTGGAGCAGAAGCTGTAACCTCTGAATGGTCGGTTAATGTGGTGGTATAATCGTTTTGAACAGCACTTAAACAAAAGAATTGGAGGGAGCGTAAATGCCGTACGTTAACACAAAGGATATTCTTGATAAGGCGAACAAAGGTTACTATGCCGTGCCGGCACTCAATATCAACAACCTTGAATTTCTTCAGGCCATCATAGAGGCCGGGGTAGAAGAGAACTCCCCGATAATAATAGAGACATCTGAAGGAGCAATAAAGTACGCAGGTGATGGCGATATCCAGCGTGGAGCCGGCCTTTTCGTTTCAATGGTGAGAGCCTTCGCAGACAATATAGATATCCCGGTATCTCTGCATGTCGATCACGGCAAGAGTTTCAAAATACTTATGGCGGCTATCAAGGCAGGCTACTCATCGATAATGATAGACGCTTCCGAACATCCGTTCGAGAAAAATATAGAAGAAACGAAAAAGATGGTCGAGATAGCCCACAGTGTAGGGGTATCCGTGGAAGCCGAACTTGGAAGACTCGTGGGAATAGAAGACAACGTGATGGTCGAATCGCACGAAGCTGCACTGGTTGACCCGGACGAGGCGAAGCAGTTCGTTGAAGAGACCGGAGTGGATTTCCTCGCTCCCGCGATAGGCACTAGCCATGGAGCTTTCAAGTTCAAGGGAGAAGCAAAACTGGATTTCGATAGACTCAAAAAAGTCAAAGAACTCACCGGGCTTCCGCTGGTCCTTCATGGTGCCTCCAGCGTTCCCGAAGAGGTCAAGAAGCTCGCCGAAAAGTATGGAGCCGATTTCAGGGGAGCCAAGGGTGTGCCTTCGGACATCCTTACAGAGTCGATCAAGTACGGTATAAACAAAGTCAATACAGATACAGATCTCAGGATGGCCTTCATTGCCTCTTTGAGGGAGTACCTGGCCAACAATCCCGGAGAGTTCGATCCGAGAAAATACTTCAAGACACCGAAGGAGCTGGTAAAGAACATAATCAGGGAAAGACTTAGACTTCTTGGCTGTTCGAACAAAGCATAGATGGAGGTGTCTGGATGAAGATTCTTGTTATAAACTGCGGTTCTTCTTCTATCAAGTACCAGTTGCTTGATGCCGACAGTGAGAGTG
>NZ_DAOSEH010000137.1:0-3599 GCF_035363035.1 Mesotoga sp.
CGGAACCATGAAGGTTATCAACACTATGGCAAAGACCAGGTTCTTTCCTCTGAAATTGAATTTCGCCAGCGAAAATCCCGCCATCGAGGAAACGAAGACCGTGAGCAGTATCGTAACGAGCGAAACGAAAAGGCTGTTGGCGATCGCCCTGCCAAAGTTGAGCTTCGAGAAGATGTGTACGAAATTCTCCAGCGTCGGTTTCGAGGGTATGAAAGTCCCCCAGGTGAGGGGATTGGCGTACTGGTAAAGCGATCCGGCCGGTCTCAAGGCCGAGGCCACTATCCACACCAGCGGTACTATGAAGAAGAGACTGACGACCGCCAGTACGATGAAAAGCGATGTTGTTTTCCAGAGTCTGCCACTTTTCATGAATCTCTCCTCAATACTCGAAATTCGCCTTAGTCAGCTTCAATTCGAAGAAGCTGAAGACGAGAATGATCGCAAGAAGTATCGACGTAATGGCCGACGCCCTGCCCATATCGGCGTTCACGAAGGCGCTCTTGTACGATTCGTACATGAGCAGGTTGGTCGAGCCCATCGGTCCGCCTTTGGTTATTATGTAAACCGGAGCGAAACTGAGAAAATTGAAGGCCGTGTTGGCCACCAGAACAAAAGACATCGTTCGCGTCAGGAGCGGCAGGGTGATCTTCAGAGTCTTCTGGAGGGTCGAGGCGCCGTCTATCTCGGCCGCCTCGTAGAGACTTTCCGGAATGTTCTGCAGACCGGCCAGGAAGTACATCATCCAGTACCCCGAGCTTCTCCACACGTTCAGCATTATCAATCCCCACAGCGCCTGATCGGGGGAGGCGAAAAAAGGCTGCGGCTTAAGACCGAAAGAGGTCAAAAAACTGTTCGCCAGTCCGTAGTAAGGATCGAGCACGATTGACCAGATAACAGCGACCACCGCGTACGAGATCGCCGTGGGCAGAAAGAAGACCGTTCTAAAAAACTTTGTGAAGAAATACGACCCGTTGAGCAACAGGGCCATGAGCAAGGAACTCAGGACTATCAGCGGGTTGACTATCGCCGAATACAGGAGAGTTACCCAGAAGGAATTCCAGAAAACGGGATCGTACCTGAATAGATACGAGTAATTTTCAAACCCCACAAAAGACTTTGTTCCTCTGAAACTGGTCGTCGTCAAACTCTCGATGAAAGAGACGCCTATCGGCCAGATCTTGAACAACAAAAGAAATGCCAGCGCGGGTAATATAAAAAGCCATGCAACTCTGCCATTCCTGAACACTTCCGCACCATCCAGAATGAATTCAAATACGATCCCGTTCGATCACTTGTATCTTCTCAGTTCTCTATCGATCCTGATTGCGGCATCGTCCAGGGTCTTCCTAGGATCGGCGCCGTAGTGAATCGAGTTGAAAGCCTCTCTGAGCATCAATTCGTACTGCGAGTAGCCGGGCGTTACGGGTCTGGCCACGGCGGTGTGTTCCATCTCATACAGGAAGGTCTGCCACATCGGATTTCCGAAGACCTCGGGCAGGGCTTCATAGACATCGTATCTAGCCGGGGCGATGCCGTTCAGCATGTGCCAGGTTATGACGGCTTCTTTTCCGGTAATGAACTTGGTGAACTTCAGAGCTTCGTCGAGCTTCCTGGTTTTCGAGTTTATTCCCACATGCCAGCTTCCGGTGGGAGTGACGATCGCTCCTCCTTCGAAATAAGGGAAGGGTGTCAGGCCGAATTCGACCGAAGGATACTGGGACATCCTGCGTATATTCCATTCGTTGCCCAGCATCATGGCCGCCTTGCCGGTACCGAAATACTCCCTGGCGATGGCCGAATCGGAAACGCCCTGAGGGCTTATCTTCCACTCGTTGAAGAGTTTCCAGTAGAAAGTTGTGCCTTCTATGAACTCCTTGGAGTTGATATATCCCTGCGAGACGAACCCGTCGCTGGAGAGTACTTGAGCTCCAAGCGATTGTACGATCGGGAATATCAGATAGGGTCTGTCTATCTGCTCGATCACCAGACCCCAGATGTCGGTTATACCGTCGTTGTTCGTGTCTTTGGTGAGGGCTCTGGCGATTTCGACAACCTCGTCCCATGTCAATCTCTCGTCGATCCCTTCGGGTGGAAAGGGAATTCCGTACTCCTCGAAAATGGCCTTGTTGTAAAAAATCCCGGCAGAAGACGTGCCGTACGGCACCGAATAAAACTTGCCGTCGTAGCTCCCCTCTTCGATCGATGCGCTAAACCAGTCATCCATCTCTTCATCCGTGAAATAATCGTCCAGGGCCAGCAAGTAACCTCTGGCCGCGTAAGACGCTGTGTTAGGACCGTCAACGATATAGACATCGGGCGTCCCGTCGCCCGCGGCGAGTCTAACTTCGAGAGTCTGGAACAGCTGCCCGAACGGAACAAGTTGAATGTCCACTTCGACCGTTGGATTCTCGTCCTTGAAAGCCTTCACCAGCTGCATAACCTGGTCCTGCGGCCAGCCCATCCACAAAACCTCGATGGTCGTCGCAGAGAGAAAGATCCCGATAAACAGTATCAGCAGTACAAAAAGCCTTCTCAACGCATTCACCTCCTTGGTAATGGTATCTTAGCGCTTTCTGATCAACTTGAAAGTGAACTTACCGACAGGGAAATAACTTTTAGAGTACAGGACCCTTCTGTTCAGCGAATCGTAATGTATCTGCTCCAGCAGCAGAACCGGTGTTCCGGCTTCGACGGAGAGTTTTCCGGTCAATTCCTCTCCTGCGGTCATAGGTATCAGATCGCACTCGGCGTACCTTATATCCACCCCGTAGTGATCCCTCAAACCGTCGAAGATGGAGTCATGAATCCTATCCGGATCGATGTTTCCGGCTATCGAGAGGGGAATGAAATCTGCACAGAGCGCTACCGGCACTTCCGAGGCGTACTTGATCGTTTCCATTATGAAGATCCTGTCACCTGGTTCCGTATCGAGCGTCTGGCCGATCTCCCCGGGGCATTCAACGAGCTCGAATCTGGTGACTTTGCTCCCGGCCTTGAGCCCCTGCGCCCGTATGAACTCGGTGATCCCGGCGAGTCGTTCGATCCCTCCGCGGATTATAGGGTACCTGTCGGTCACGAAGTTGCCCACACCGTGACGCTTCACCAGGAGGCCCTCTCTCTGGAGAAGACCGATCGCCTCTCGCAATGAATTTCTGCTCACCCCAAGCTCCATCGCAAGCTCCGGCTCGGAAGGAAGTTTCTCTCCCGGCTTGAAGGCTCCGTTAATTATCCTGGTCTTGAGTTCGTTTTGAATAATACTGATCAAAGAGCTGTGACCGCGGTTCTCTACGGGAATGTTAGACATGTGCAACCCTCCCGATCAAGATGTAGGATGTCCTACAACCATACTATATCAGAATTCTCCGAACTCTTGCAACTTTTCGAGGCGTCGAAAAAGGAAATAGTGTATAAAATCGCCCGGACGGAGTGTATAATTTCTCTCAGATAAAGAGGAGGTGGCAACTCATGCTGGATATTATCCAGGCTCACAGAAGAACGATCCTCGGCGGAATTTCCGATTCCGTGGGTGAATGCTACCTCGTCGGGCTCGGTACCGGAGCTTAAACCGCCTCAAAGCATCAGTATACAAGGCCGTGACG
>NZ_DAOSEH010000138.1:0-3526 GCF_035363035.1 Mesotoga sp.
AGACACTGTCGCTGAGAAACGACAGAACCTCGGATATCTTCGTTGCGCCGGATAGCCGCGTTCAGATAAGTACGGTGAGGGCAACCGGCGACGGAACACAGATAGCCTTCAGGGTAAACTTCGAGGGGAGAAAATACCTGGCTCTCTACCTGTTCAGAGAGAATGAACTGGGTTTTTACGAATTCGAGAGTGATTTCGAGATGGGCAGCTGTTTCTCCGACGGCTTTCTGGTCTCCGTTCAGAGAGAGCTCTCGAGCGACGTTTTCCTCTTCAGATCCGGCGGAACCATGGAAGGCCTGGCCAGTTTTTCCAGGTACGTCAGAGATCCTGTGAGAGTGAAAAACACGGTGATCGCGGCCGGACAGCTTAACGGCTTGAAGCTCTTGAAAAGCGATGCGCCTGTACCGGCGGCGAGATCGGTTCCGCGGGGCACTCTGGAAATAGAAGAAATACGGCCCATCGAGTCAAGGAAACGGTACGACGGTCTCAACAGCTGGCGTTTCGTCTCGGTAATTCCCTTTGACGGTGTGTCCCTGCTCTTCTCCGATCCGACTTTCAACAACCATTTGATCGCCGGCGGTTCCTTGAATTTCGAGACACTGGAACCGAAACTGCATCTTCAGCTGTCTAGCAGCAACTATCTGGCTGTCGATTTCGAGGGAAAGGCGAAGCTGACAGGGTTGAAACCCGAGGCATATCTGGATATATACAGGCAGTACCCCCTCACCCCGAAGCTCTCTTTCGGCTGGAAGGTCGGACTGGAATATCCGTTGAAGCTCTACGGTTCTTTGAACGTTATGCTCGAGGATGCCTCGGCCCTTTACGGAGGTCAGGCCCGTTTAAAAACCTCCTTCACCGTGAGGGACACCCAGACGGCAACGGCGAACGTAGCCGATGCAAGCATAAACGTAAACCTGGAATGGACGAGAAGCAATTTCGAATTGAGCTCGCGGATATTCTCGAGAGTCACGCTGGGCAAAAACTCTTCCGTGATTCCGGTGAAGCTCTGGAACTTCGAGAACGATTCCAGCATCGTCGTCGGCCTCTCCGTGAGCTCAGAATACATACTATCCAGGAGAAACCTCAACTTCTTCAACCTCGTACACCTCTCGAAAGAGGGGATCGGTGGCAGGATAGATATACTCCTGGGTTCGAAACTATCGTGGCGCCTCGTCCTTTACAAAATAGAGACCGTTTTTCTCTACGCGGCATACCCATTCGAGGTGAAGGCCGGCCTGATGCTGGAAGGCGCCAGATTGCTGCCTTACTTCGACTTCGAATTACTTTATTGATATCCTCGCGCCCTCGCTAGAGTCGGCCAGCGTTGTTCTGTAAGTCCTGTCTCCATCGGTTATCTCGATAGATACTTCCCTCTCCGGGAGTTTCAGCTCACCCTCCTGCGGAGAGATATCTACGAGGATCCCGCCGTTCAGTTTTTCCACCGTGATCCTCTTCAGAGAATACTCGCCACGGGTGTATGCCTCGCTCGTACCGTCGTCCTCGTACAGATCGAAGACGGCCCGGTTCCTGACGAAACCTTTTACCTCGATTCGGCTCCACACAGCGCTTTCCAGATACTGAGAAGGTTCTGTGGAAAATATGAGGGAGTCTTCCTTCAAATAGAGCGGTACCGTGTCCAGCGGAGCCTCGGCCCAGCGATGACCTTTCCGGACGATCTCTCCGCTGCTCAAGTTCAGCCAGTCGCAGCCGGGGAGGTAAACGTGGCGTCCCCTTGCGTTGAGGGTATATACGGGGGCTACCATGAGCGAAGGGCCGAACATGTACTGATCGTCGGCCTGGTATGTGTCTCTGTCTTCCGGCCAGATCATGACCAGGGGCCTGATCATCGTGGAATTTCCCTCGCTCGAGTCCCTGAGAACGGAGTAGATGTAGGGGAGGAGCGAGTATCTGAGCTCCACGGTCTTTTTGACTATCCTTTCGATTTCGTCGTCGAAGGCCCAGGGCTCCTGCGGTCTGGTGCCCATGGCGCTGTGGTTTCTGAAGAAAGGCAGGAAGGCGCCGAACTGCGTCCATCTGGCCAGCAGTTCGCCGTGGCAATTTCCCCCGAAGCCTCCGACATCGCAGCCGGTGAAGCTAACCCCGGCCAGAGAGATCGACTGAACCATCTTTATTTCGCTCGAAAGCTGCTCCCACTGACTCTCGTTGTCCCCGGTCCAAAGGATCGCGTAACGCTGAATCCCCGTGTAAGAGGAGCGTGTTATGCTGAAGACCCTCTCTTCCGGTCTGACCCTCTTCAGGCCTTCGAAGACCGCCCTTGCCATGTTGAAACCGTACACGTTTCTGACGTTTCTGTGGAGGTGTCTGATGCCGGCATCGTCCTCCTGGTAAAAGTCCCGGCCGTGATCGTAGTGCTTTTTCAAAAAGACCACCTTTCCGAAAAGAGCATCAGTCTCGATACCGCCGTCGTTTTTGAGAGCCTTCATCATCTCGGAGAGATCGGCGAGAGATTCGGCCGTGTAAAAGATCGAGGGCTCGTTCATATCGTTCCAGAAACCGGAGATGCCCAGCTCCACGAACTCCCTGTACAGGTCTCCCCACCATTTTCTCGCCTTCGAATTCAGGAAATCCGGAAACCTCGACTCGCCAGGCCACACCGCCGGTCTGAAGTCCCGGCCGTCTTCCCTTTTGCAGAACACGTTTTCTCTCTTCCCCTCTTCGAAGACCCCGTATCCTTCGGCGGCCTTGACACCGGGATCGACTATCGTTACGACCTTGAAGCCCATCTCTTCGAGCCTCTTCACCATGGACCGGGGATCGGGGAAACGCCTGGCGTTCCAGGTGAAGACCTTGTAATCGTCCATGTAGTCTATATCGAGATAGATCACGTCACAGGGGATTTCCTTTTCTCGCATCTTCGAGGCGATGTTCATCACGCTCTCCTCGTCGGGGTAGGACCATCTCGATTGCTGGAAGCCGAGCGACCATACGGGCAGGAACAGCGGCTTTCCGGTCAGCCTGAAGATTTTCTTTATCATCTCCCCGGGCGTTCCGGACATAACGTAAAGATCGAAGGCGCTACCTTCTACGCTTATGAGCAGCGTATCTCTCTTTTCGAAGGCAACGTCGAACTTCGAGTAACCGGAGTGATCGAGGAAGAAGCCCGTGCATCCGCCCGGAGATATGAGATAGAAGACCGGCAGGGTGGAGTAAAGCCGCGTTTTGGAGGGGGAATGGTCGGGATCGTCGGTGTTGTACATCTCGTATATCCTCCCCCTTTTGTTGAGGGGACCGATCTCCTGACCGAGCCCGAAGACTCCCTGATCTTCCCCGAGCGTTATCCTGATCACGAAACCCTCCGCGGACTCCTCGATGGAGATCGAGCCGGGTCGGCCGGTCGCATGGAAATCTATCCCGGGTATAAAGCCGTTTGCACCGCCGCTCTCCAGCTCTTCCTCAGGAGAGGTTATCACCGCGCCCGTCGGGTATCTAACCGCTCCATTCTTTTCAACGGCGACTCTCAAAACTGAATCCGCGTAGCGGTAAAAGCTTCTCCCCATTTTTCATC
>NZ_DAOSEH010000139.1:0-3521 GCF_035363035.1 Mesotoga sp.
TGGTAGAATTCACTTAAAAGCATTCTTATTATTTCAAGGGGTTGATTTTAGAATATGAAACATGGACAGTCTCATTCAACTGAAGTCGGCTCACACAGGGTTATTCTTTACAACGCTCCGTCTGAGATCGAAAGGGCTCTTGGCAGTTTCTGCTTCAACGGATACAGTCAGGAGAAGAAACTGCTTTTCATTTATGACAGGCTAACTCTAGTTGATCTCCAGAGGGCGATAGAACCTTACGGGATGAATCTAGAAGAGTTACGCCGTTCTGGCTGGATTGAAGTCGCCAGCGTGAGAGATACCTACTCGAGAGATGGTGTTCTAGATCTGGAAAGAATGGCGAAGGAGCTCGAAGAAAAAACACGAGAAGCGCTTGACAGCGGATTCGAAGGACTCTGCGTGGCCGGAGAAGGCTCGTGGATCTTCGATGAAAGCTTTGATGCAGCCAAGATGGTCGAGTACGAATCGAAGATGGACGAGTTTATCAGCGAAAATCCTCTCGATGCCTGTTGTATATACGATACATCAATCGTAAACAAAAGGATGCTTCTCCAGATTTCCAGCCTTCACCCGTTCGCTTTCGATACCGACAGCTTCGTTCCAAACTACGATTATTTCAAAGACGCTTACAGGAATAATTGCGAGAGCGACGAATGTAGGCAATTATACAGAGGAACGGCGACTATGGCTTTGGAGATGTTTAGAATCAGGGGATTTTATGCCGAAGATCATTGCGAAAACGTCTCGAGACTTGCCTCTGCAATAGCCAGAAAGATGAATGACAGTAGATTGGCCGGAGAACTGGAAACGGCCGGAAAGATTCACGATATCGGCATGATGTCTCTCTTTTCGGACATGATCGGCAAACCAGGAAAGCTCACCTGGTTCGAATCACAGCTTCTGCATGAACATCCTCTCGTGGGATATGAACTCGTAAAGAAAGTTCCCTTCCCGCGTACGATCGCCAGGGCTATACTGGAGCACCACGAAAGGCTCGACGGTTCGGGATATCCGCTGGGACTAAAGGGCGATGAGATAAGCATCGGAGGGAGAATTCTGGCCGTGGCCGAGGTCGTGTCGGCCATGAGCTTCTACAGAACTTACAGGGACGATTATGGAATAGAAGTCGCCTTGAATGAAATCGACGATAAAGCCGGTAGCTATTACGACAGCGATGTAGTGAAGACCTGTTTCAAGTGCTTCGAGGAAGGCTTTAAATTTTAGATGTTTTAAACGGTGAACGACTCTTGATACTCTTTCGAAGGGCTGAACGGTTATTGGACCTCTGTTTAGTCGTAGATCGGTCTGTTGTTTCACTGGGAATTTCGAAATTCTCGGGGGTGTTGGCGATGATAGTAACGGTAGTGGATATCTATGTCAAGAGCGAAAGAATCGATGAATTCATTGAAGCTACTACACTCAACCATAAGAGCTCCATTATGGAAGAGGGGAATCTCAGATTCGACTTCCTGCAGGACAGATCAAAATCGAATCACTTTCTTCTTTACGAAGCCTATGAATCGGAAGAGGCGGCTGCGGCCCACAAGAAGACCGATCATTATTTGAAATGGAAAAACACTGTGGAGAGTTGGATGGAAAAGCCACGTACTGGAATCCAGACGAACGTCATCGAACCGTCCGGTATCGCTTCCTGGAAGCATCGATGAAAGGCATATAGTAACTAAAAACGTGTGAGGTGCACAGATGCTTTTAGAGCTTTTCAAAGAAAGAGTAGAGAAGGTAAGGTCTTTATTTGAAGAGAATGGGGCAGATGCTCTTCTGATAAGCAAGTGCAACAACTTCTCCTGGTTCACGTTCGGTGCGCGCAGCCACATAACACTCAACGCGACCGAAGGAGAGGCCTCTATTCTGGTGACGCGGGACGGTGTTTATCTGCTCATAAACAACATAGAGCTTCAAAGACTCAAAGACCTGGAGCTACCCGAAGAAATACAGCGGGAACTTGAAGTGGTAGAGTACGACTGGTTCGAACGTACCTCCGCCGAGAAAGAGGCGATCGACTCGATAGTGAAGGGAAGAATCATCTCCGACACCGGAAGATACGAGACCGGCACTGTCGATCTGGTATCTCTCAGGAGCGTCTTGAGCGACTACGAAGTGGAAGTTTATTCGGATCTTGGAAGAGAATGCGACGAAATTTTCTCGGATGTTGTTCCATCGTTCGTACCTGAGATGACCGAGCTCGAAGTTCAGGGAATCATTTACCGGGAAATGGCGAAGAGAGATATAGAGCCGGTGCTCACTCTGGCCTTTTCCGAGGAGAGTACCTTGACTTACAGACACAACTTATCGAGAAACACGAGGCTCGGAAGAAGAGGCTTCGTGAGTATTTGTGCCAGAAGACGCGGCCTGATCATCTCCTCTTCTCGCTCTTTCATGTTCGAAGAAGTCGAAGGAATCAGAGAGCAGCACAGGCGTAACTGCTACGTGGATTCGGTGGCGATCGCCTCTTCCAGACCCGGGAAAAAACTTTCCGATGTTTTCGAAAAGATAAAGGAGGCCTACGCCTCGCAGGGAGCTCCGGGAGAGTGGAGGTTCCATCACCAGGGAGGTCTTGCCGGCTACTCTCCAAGAGAAGTGGTGGCCGACCCATACACTTCCATTGTGCTGAAAAGCGGAAACTCCCTCGCCTGGAACCCGACGATCAGGGGTACCAAGTCGGAAGACACAGTCTTATTGCTGGACGGGCAAAATCGAATCGCCTCCTACCCCCGATCGAGCACATGGCCGGCCTTGACCTTCGAAATCGACGGCCAGACAGTCAGGAGACCGGATATCGTGCTTTTGAAATAGCTCCGATTCGAAAACATTTGTCAACTCGCATTATGGAACAAGACAGACGCACGGGTTAAAATATGCCTGGCAGAGTTTTCTAAGTTGAACGAACACAGGAGGGATCTCCAGAGATCCCTTTTTGTTAATGCCGACAGATGTGATACAATCTATTTCGCAAAGTCGAGTGGAGGGAGTCACGTGAAGATCGTAGTAACTAACAAAAAGGCGAGGTTCCAGTACCATCTGCTGGACAGTTTTGAGGCCGGTATGGAATTGATGGGAACGGAAGTGAAGTCTCTCAGACTTGGAGGGGCTTCGCTCGTGGACGCCTACTGTAAAATAGAGAACGGAGAGTTGTTTCTCATAGACTGTAACATCAGCCAGTATTCTCACGGGAATCTCTGGAACCACGATCCCAGAAGAAAGAGAAGGTTGTTGATGCACAGGAAGGAGATACTGAGACTGGATCAGAAAACCAAAGAAAAGGGGCTCACCATAATTCCCACAAAGATCTATTTCAACGATAGCGGCAGGGCCAAGGTTGAAATAGCTATGGCCAGAGGAAAGAGGCTTTTCGATAAGCGAGAAGATGTAGCACGTAGAGATGTCGAGAGAAAATTGAGACAACAGGTCGATATTTGAAGATCGAGAGAGAGAAAGATTTTTCAGCACGCGACCAGGCTGCATCAACGGCTTTGAACGTCCATGTTGTTGTGGTATAATCA
>NZ_DAOSEH010000140.1:0-3497 GCF_035363035.1 Mesotoga sp.
ACAGATGGTCGATAGAGTCCTACTTCAAGACTGCCAAACAACACTTCTCGCTCGGTAAAGCCGGACTCTCGACTGAAGATGGCCACAAGCATTGGACTATCCTGGTTATTCTTGCCTATCTGATTTTCAATGACCTTCACCGATTCATTCTCGAGAAGACTAAGTCGGAAACAAAGAGGTACAAAGTGTTCGAAACAATCCAAAGAGCAATCTCTATGCTCAGGTCTTTACTCCTCGAACAGGTCAAAATCGACTTTCATCTCCTCGATTCCTGTTTCCGCTCTCCTTCTCTTGCTCCTTTCTATTAGCTGTTACATACACGCACTTCGTGAGCTTATAAAAGAACATTCACGGAGTGGATACGAGATTCTTAAAGACGTTGACCTGCCCTGGCCGGTTGCCGAGATAGTCCTTCAACACCACGAACGCCTCGACGGCTCCGGCTACCCCGATGGTTTGAAGGGTGAACAGATAAGACTCGAATCGAAGATAATAGCGGTTGCCGATGTCGTAGAAACGATAACCTCTCACAGACCTTATCGCAGCGCGCTGGGCGTAGATGCAGCGTTGAATGAGATAATCAATAATTCGGGGAAATTGTACGATCCGGAGATAGTAAAGGCTTGCCTGGCCCTTTTCAAGAGAGGTTACACCTTCGAATTCGAACTGGGGCTCCCGGCTGTTAGAGAGAGATAAATCTCATTTACGGCCGACCACAGTGCTAAAATTGAATACTTTTCGAGTGAAAAAAAAGTAACTGGTTGGAATAACTGAGTGTTATAATTTCGGTATGTTGTCATGTTTAAATCTCGGAGGTGTTGATACGAGAGAACCGAATAGGGGCGGATTGCTATGACATCGTTGGCCACTCATAGTATATCTGTGTACAGCAATCCACAAAGTCTGGAGAAGCCTCTCGGCGATTTTTGTTTCAAAGGCTACAGAAGGGGTATGAAGCTTATTTTCATCTCCAACAGAATCACCAGGAGCGACTTCAAGAAAGCCCTTTCGCTGTACGGACTCGATCTAGAAGAGATGTGTCGATCGGGACAGTTGATCGTGTCGGACAAAGAGGAAAGCTATCTGAAAGGTGGTCTATTCAAACCCGAGAATATGTTGAGAATGCTTGAAGATACCACGCTCGAAGCGGTGAATTCCGGTTTCAACGGATTGTGCGTCGGCGGCGATATGTCGTGGATTCTCGATACTTCGCTGGATATGAACGGCCTGCTGGAGTACGAGAGCGAGGTCAACGTTCTCATGAAGAAACTACCTTTCTCGGCCGCATGTATATACGACATATCCGCGATGGATGGAAAGTCTTTGTTACAGGTCTCCAGGCTTCATCCCTTCACTCTCGAACCAGAGGGACCGGTTCCCAACTTCGATTACTTCGAAAAACCTCTACCACTCGAGGATTGCACGAGTGAAGAATGTATCAGGATTTTCAGGGGTGTCTCGGTTATGCTTTCAGAGCTTCTCAGGTTGAGAGGGTTGTACACCGAAAACCATAGTGAGAGCGTCTCCAGACTAGCACGCTCTATAGCTGAACAGTTCGGTAGAGGCGAAGAACTTTCGTTCAACCTCGAAGCCGCGGGCAGGGTGCATGATATAGGTATGTTATCGCTCTACTCGGACATGATAGTCAAGCCCGGAAAACTCACCTGGTACGAGTGCAAAATCCTTCATGAACACCCTGTTCTGGGATATGAACTGGTCAAAAAAGTACCATTCCCCCGGAAAGTGGCCAGGGCCGTTTTGGAACACCACGAACGCCTCGACGGATCCGGTTACCCCCTGGGCCTCAGGGGATCGCAGATTAGTCTCGAAGGCAGAATACTGGCGGTTGCTGAAGTGGTCGCCGCGATGAGCCATTACAGAACCTACAGGGTAGAACACGGTACAAGAATGGCACTGAAGGAAATAAGCGACAATTCCGGCAAACTGTACGATAGCGATGTGGTCAGTGCCTGCTACCGTTCCTTCGAAAGAGGCTTTACATTCTAATCGTCCTTCAGTTTCCTCACTGTTTTGCAAACTGTGAGAAGAATCAATAGCTGTTCAAACCTTCGCCTGGTATTATCGTTTTTACTATAGTAAATATCGTACGTGGTTGTAAGATCCCTGGCCTGTCCCGGATATTTCTACACGAGACTATTCAAAGGCGTAGAATGGCCTGTCCAATGTATATAATTACTCTAGCGAAGATGGAGGAGGATGAGCAGAGCATATGAGAAACAGATCTCTGGATCTTAACTACAAATCTTTTACCAGAAACAGACTGACAATGTTCGAGTACAGAAGAAAGCCATTGCTAGATCAGCTGGAGAGGATTAAGAACGACATCGAGAAGCTCAAGCCTCAAGATGCCAGCGAAAAGCTCCAAAGACCCAGCTGGGCTAAGTCGACAAACGTCGATAAAGCGCCTACTTTGAGCAAAATGAGTTCATTCGACGAAAGGAGATACAGCGATCTTCAGAAAAGAATGGAAGAAGTAGAAGAAAAACTGGAGGCACTGGACATCGAGGAGGAAGACATAGAACTGGAAGCGATTGAAGACGAAATCAAACGTTTCGATACGCTGCAAAAGGAGTATCTCGAATCACTGGAGAAGGCAAGGAAAGAGTTCGAAATTGAATGGGATCTGGCCAGCATAGAACTAAAATATTCGGAAAAAAACTATATTCATCAACTGATGTCGAAACTTGACTCTCTGCGCAAAAGGCAGAATGAAATCAACAGCGGAAAGACTCAACGTGAACTAAAAAAGAAACAGGAAACGACAGGCGCGACGATGGGTACCAGAGCTGTAAATACCCTAGAGGATCAGACAACCGGTGTAAGACAGGTTGCCCAAAAACCGGCTACCACCAGAGAAACTCCAAAACAGCCTGAGACAGGGGAATCGCAAACAATAATTAGAAGAAGAGGCGGCGGGCAAATAAAGGACGATTAGTGACGACTCTCCCAGCTAAAGCAGAGAGCTTCCCAGGGCACGCTCGCCGCTACCGGCCACATTACGCCCTGGCGGCCCCGTCCGGGCCGTATTAACCGCTAGCATCAGGATATTCCGGGCGGCGTTCACGTCGCGCTCAAGCGTGAGGCCGCAGTCAGGACAAACATGTACGCGAATCCTCAAATCTTTCGGTACAATTGCACCACACTCAGAACACGCCTGCGAGGTGCATGCCGGATTCACGATCACAATTCGCGTACCGGCACTTTCAGCCTTGTACGCGAGCAGTGGTACTTGACCTTGATCTCTCCCACATTCTGGACGTAGAGCATTACGCGCCCGCCAGGTCGCAGCTTGCACCCGTCACCGTGCCGTTATCCCGTAGCGATCCTATTCGGGATCCCGTTCTTATCGCCCTCTATTCCTCTCTTCATCTCTGCACTTCGCGCGGTCAATAAATAAAACACGAGAAAGAGATAATCCTCGTATCTCTTCAGTCTTTCTCTTTCTCTCTCGCTCTCTCGAAGGACGGTTCTTAACG
>NZ_DAOSEH010000141.1:0-3482 GCF_035363035.1 Mesotoga sp.
TTTCAGCTCACTCACTCCACCAGGCCAGTATTTTTTCGAGATCGGGGATCTCGTACTCTTTGACTTTTTTGCCGTCCACGACGTAGCCGAACTCCTCCATCTTCCTGAGGATCTCCCTGTTGATCCTCTGCACGGCCTCGTCGACGGCCACCCTTATCGGTCTTCCCTCGAGAACGACTCTGTTCCAGATGTTGCTTATCTCGCGCTCCAGGATGTAGGTCGCCGGACTCCTTGGGACTTCCTGGAGCCACTTCCATTGCTCGCGTATCGCTTCCTTGTCTTCGTGGGGAAGCGGCACGTCCTCGAAGGCGAACCTGTTCGAGGGGAGGATCAGATACTCGAGCCCGTACGTGCTGAGAACCTGGAAGACGAAGCGAGATTGGGTCTCCTTTGAGAGCCACCATTTGAGGAACTGCCAGGCCTCTTGCGGGTGAGCGGTGTCGCCGAAGATCGCCACGGCCTGGGCCGAGCCGGTCTGCCACCTCTCTATGTCCCCGTGAGCGACCCCGGGCGAGGGGGCCAGCCCCCAGAGGCCTTTCAGCTCGGGAGCGGCTATCATAAGCTGGACATAGGTCGCAAGATTGCTTATGCCGATCGGGATATCGGCCTTCCTGAAATGCTCGAAGAAACTGGATACCTGAAGCGGCATGCCGTATATGGCGAAGAGGTCGGTCATCTCCCGGATCGCCTCCAATCCTTCCTTCCTGTCTATCGCGGTGCTCAGCCCGTCTTCGCTGTACAGCCTCGCATGGTGCTGGAAAAAGAAGGGAGCCGTGGTCATGAAGGCCTTGGATGAGGCCGTCCCTCCGATCGGAATATAGTAGTTCAGGCCGTTTCTGTGCAGCTCCGGCAGTATGAGCTTTACCTCCTCCCAGGTCGAGGGCACCGGAATGTTGAGCATGCCGAGCACATCTTTTCTGTAAAAGGTGAGATAAAAATCCTGCGTCTCTGGCAGACCGTAAACTTTGCCCTCGTACATGAAGGGAAGGAAGGTGCCGGGCATGAAGTTGCGGGCGAAGATCGTGAAGTCCTCGAAATCCGAGAGGGCCAGAGCCGCGCCCCTTATCCCCATCTCGAAGGGTATCCAGTTGCTTATCCCGAGGGCGATGTCCGGCGACTTGCCGGCCGCGTTGGCCAGGATCAGCTTCTGTTCATCCTTGATGATCGATAGATCAACCACTATCCCCGTTCTGGGGGTGAAATCGTCGTCCACGAGCTGCTGGATTATGTCCGAGTACTGTCTGGCCCTGTTTATCCAAACTTCCAGAACCACCGAACCATCGCTCCCCCCGGCTTTGTACCGGGCCGGCTTGAAGGAATCGACGAACCTCTTGATCCCCTCCCAGAGAGAGGCGAAGATGGAGGCCCTCTTGAAAGAGGGAGCCGTTTCGCCGGCGTAAATATATATGCGGTCGAGCGTGAGCGGCATATTCTGGAAGCCGTTCAGGGCGACTGAGAGTTCCGAGACGATCGATCCGACGCTTCCAACCAGCAAATCGAGCTTTTTCGGTATCTCGTCGGGAGCTTTCATAAGCCTCTCCAGAAGCATTATGGCCGTTCTGAAAGAGGTCAATTCCTGTGAATCTTCGTTGCCGTTTATCCGGGATGCCTCCGAGTATTCCCGTGCTAGCTCCTCTCTCATGGCGGCCAGAGTTTCGTCTATCCCGGGGAAGTAGTCCTCGATCTCCCACTCCACATTTCTGTCGATATTGCCCCCGCCCGTGAGATATCTTATCTGCAGGGCGAAGTCGTTTATTTGAGATATCATAGTTTTCAAAGTCATCAGGACGCTTTCGTAAACGCTCACGTTGACGGTGATTCCAAGCGTGTGTCTGCCAGCGGTCAGGTAGAGCTCCAGGTTCTCTCCGTCGCTTTCGAGAGTTTCTATCTTCCAGACGGTCGAGGAATCGAAGGGATAACTTTCGAGCTCTTTATACGGCACTGCGCCGTCTATAGTTATCTTTCTGAAGACTCTCATCTTCGATTTCGAGTCCTGAATGTATTTGAAGGCTATACAGTAATATCCGTCGGAGGGAACCTCGAATTCATAGAAGACGGCCTGTCCGCCGTTCTTCCACGAGGCTCCGCCAAAGGTGTTTAGAAGCGATCGATAAGTGTCGAAGGGAACGACGTCGAGACTCCTGTTCGCGATCGCGTTGATGGTGGTGTCGCTCTTGTAAGAAGGGTGTTCGGCTTCCACTATCGTGATGAAATCGCCTTTCGGCCGATCCGCACCGGGTTTCGCGTAAGCGGGGATCTCCTCGAGCGACAGAACCTCCACCGAGTGCAGGGTTATCTCTCCGGAGAGGAGTGTCAGCTTCACCGTATTTTCGCCCTTTTCGAGAGAGAAGAGCAGCGGTTGCCTGAAAAGACTCGAGGAGTCTCGCAGCGTATAATCGAGCGGATTCGGGAGAATCGTCTGAGAGGGCAGTACTTCGTCCCCGTACCTGTTCAGCGGAAAGTCCAGCGTCTCGTATTTCCAGTACTGAACGAGCGTCACTCTCTGCGCCTCGAGGAACTGATAAACGCCGTTTATCTCGATGGAGACCTCCGGGGGGAGGATCGAAGAGCCGGTAACCGTGTAGCCGAGCCTGATGGCATAGTGGCCGCCCTCGTTCAGATATATATTCAACTCGAGGCCGTCGTTTCTCCGGAGGTTTTCAGAAAGGGGCGGCGAGGCCCAGACGGTCCCGCCGCCGTAAGAAGGGGTAATATCCGGCAAGAGCGTGGAGTACGGAATCGCGAGATTCGCGCTCAGTGAAACGAGAGCCAGAAAAAGAAATGTCAGCAGCGCTCCGCCCTTGCTTATGGTTCCCTCTCCTTTCAGTCTGTCATTATCGCGATCTTCTCGATGGCTTTCCTGTATTGCTCGTTGGCCAGCTTGTTGAGCTGACCGGCGTAGTCTGCTATGTTCACGTTACCCCTCATGCTGTTCCATATCACGTCGCCTATCGAGGCGTTGTCGTTGTCTCCGACCTTGATTCCGGTAGGCGCCGTCCAGCGGGACTGGATGTAGCCGGGGACTATCTTGACGCCCTCGACGATGCCCTCGGAGATCCTGGCGAAGGCTTCGTCGATTCCCGGGAAGAGCACCTTGACCTTGAAATATTCGTCGAGAACGGCCTGCTCGGTGGTCAGCGGCATAGAGGTCCACTGGTTGGCCGTGTCTATCTCCAGTCTCTTGAGAATACCCTCTTTGGCGAAGGATATGTATTTGGCGAATTCGTAGGCCTGTTCCGGGTATTTGGTCGTCTTGGAGATGATGAAGAAATCTCCTACAACGGTTACCCTGCCTTCGGGAGCGCCGATGAAGCGGCTCGGGAAGGGTAGCGTGGCGAAAGAGGCCGCGTCCCAGGTTCCCGACCATCTGATAGCTATCTTGCCCTGGTTCCAGACATCTCCGTACCAGCCGGCGTTGTACTGCTGCTTCTGCTCATCCGGAAGGCTGTCGAAGACGAACTTGCCGTCGAAGAACTGCTTGG
>NZ_DAOSEH010000142.1:0-3447 GCF_035363035.1 Mesotoga sp.
TCTGGGACTCTCAAACGGCGACTGTCACTTACGAACCTCTGGAGGAGGTCTTTCCCGGAGACGAGATACTGTACGTACTGACATACGAAAACCTCTCCGACATTGAGATAGAGGGTCTGCAGATGGTCGCCATGATCCCCGAAGGGACTTTCTACATCAAGGGGAGTGCGACCGGTGAAAAGAGAGAACACGCCACCTGGGAGGCAACCGGACTGGAGTTGCTTTTCAGCTACGACGGCGGGAACGTCTTTGCCAAACCGCCGTTGTTCGTCGAAGAGGTGAAAGGAGGAATGACCGTCAAGAGACTGGTGAATCCGATGGATTACACGAATATCATGTGGATATGCAATGCGAGATTCAAACCCTCAGATATATTGAAAGTTCTCTACAAGGTAAAGGTACTGAGTTAAAAATGCACGGGAGGTGAGTTTTATGGGCAGGAAATTTCTCGTAATTCTTATCGCGGCATTGATAGCCGTCGCCGCGATAGCCGTACCGCCGGCTGCCGGAACCAAGATCAAGAACCAGGCAGCCGCAACTTACACCGATGACACAGGTGTGAGTAGAACTATTCTTTCGAACCAGGTTATTACAAACGTACTTCCAATTTACTCGGTCGTCGTGACTCCGGACGTTATCGAACAGCCTGGAGCTGCCGGTCAGACTCTGTATTTCCAGTTCCGTATCGATAACCTGGCGAACATTCAGGACAGCTTCACGGCTGAACTGGTTTTCGACAACGTCTCTTCTACGTTTGTACCGATATCTCCCGAAGTCTATTACGACGAAAATGGAAACGGCATCGTCGATCCAGGAGAAGAACCATGGAACACAAACATCGTTGTTCCTTCCAACGATTTCAGGTATGCGATAGTCAAGTACAGGATCCCCAGCGCGGCCACGGCGGGTGCCACGGCGACGGTATGGTTGAACGTAGAGTCGGTCGCCGATCCGGTAAATGCCTTTGATTACGGCAACGCCGCCAATGCAAGGGTATACAACGACGCGGTGTTGACGCTGTTCAAATCGGCAACTCCCGATCAGGTGAGCGCCGGCGACACTGTGACTTACGTGTTGTCCGGAAGCAACGTGGGAAATCAGACCGCCAACAGTATAGTTTTGACCGACTTCCTGGCGCCTTCTCTGGAATTCATCGGGTTCGAGAATCCAGTTCCCGCGACGATGGGTACATCTCACGATCCTGCAACAAATAAAGTAACACTTACTATCAGCAGCTTGAATGCTGGTGTAAGTTTCAGTATCAAGATCGTCGTGAAAGTCAAAGCCGATACGCTCGCCGGTATGGTGGAGAACTTCGCCACGATTACTTATGATACGGCGACTAGCGGAACTGTTACGAGAACCTCGAACACATCGACTATTATGGTAGGAGGTCCTGGCTACGAGACAGCCATGGTTTTCATAGGACCGAAAGATAATCCGGAAGCTGTGGGGCCAACTGATAGATCGACCGAAACCGGTGTTGCCGGTACTCTCGTCTCCTTTACCAACACGTTGAAAAATTCCGGTCTCTCGACGGACATACTCAATATAACCGTCTCGGATGTACTTCCGGCAGAGCTGACAGGTGTTGTAGCTATCGCTTTCTTCACAGAGAGTCTGACCCCGCTTACGGATTCTAACGACGACGGTATGCAGGACACCGGTCCTCTTGCTCCAGGCCAGACTTTCGATGCCGTGGTAAAGATCTTCGTACCTTCAACCTATACCACTCCAGGGGCTTCGATAACGGCCACGATAAAGACCGTATCTTCGATATCCGGCGCCGTTTTCGATACTACAGTCGATGTGGTGTATCCGATTCTGATTCCGAACGTCCAGATAGGTAACGCGACCGGACTGGCGACCGATACCCTGGTTGACAAGGATCCGGTCAATATGGATGGAAACCCCGGCGAATTTGTGTATTTCCCGCTCGATGTCGCCAACCTCGGTGGTGGAGCCGATACGTTCAGCCTTTCGGCCGTTACGCCATCCGGCTGGACAGTGAGATTCTATATCGATGCGAACGGCGACGGTGTACTCGACCCCGAAGAGATGATACCTATAACCAACACCGGTCTCATCGGTCCGGACAGTGGGAAGCGCATCATAGCACGTGTTGCGATCCCTGAAGGTACACTCTATACCGGTACACCCGTAGATGTCAGGTTCTATGCAACTTCTTTGAGCAACCCGACTATCTCCGACTACCAGCATAACACGATAACTGTCAACAAAGTCTACAGCATAACTCTGCAGCCTTCTAGAAATGGATCGGCTTCGCCGAACACGCACATAGACTACGAACACACGCTGACTAACACTGGAAACGTTGCGGCAGATGTAAAGCTATATGTCGAATCCAGTAGAGGCTGGGCTTATGTGTTCGAGTACATGGGTACCGTAGTTCCCCTTGACTCTACCTTCACCTTGAACCCGGGACAGAGCATCACCGGAATACTGAGACTGTTCGTGCCAAGTGAACCTCTTGGAATAGTCGATGTGACAACTCTCGAAGCGGTGGTTCAGGAAGATACGAGCGTCACTTCGACGGTCATAGATGTGACGATAGTTGTGAGTGCCAACATAAGAATAACCAAGTCCGTAGACAAACTCGAGGCAAAACCCGGAGAAATCCTGGTTTACACCGTGAAGTACGAAGACATCGGTAGTGAGCCCGTGTCTAACTTCTTTATTTACGATACCATTCCATTCTTCACCAAGCTGGACCCCTCGATACTTGACGGAGGATACACCCCGCTTCCAACGGGAGTCAGCTTTGATTACGGAGTGACCTGGGTTACCTTCACTGGCACTATCGACTTCACCAAAGTGACGAATCTGAGATGGGAGTTCGGCACTCTGGAAGCCGGAGAGTCTGGTCAGGTTTCCTTCCCCGTTATTATTGACGGCTATTGATCTATCGCCATGGCCTCCGGGCCATGGCCTTTCATCTCTGCTATCGTTATCGATAGCAGAGACGAGAGGTTACAACATGGGGTGATCAGGTGTACAGAAGATATGTGGTGATACTCGCGGCACTGGTAAGCGCGGTCTTTCTCCTGGCGGTACCGTTCGCCGGTTCGAAAATAGAAAATATTGCCTCGGCCCGTTTCATCGACGGCGACGGCAACGGTATCACCATCTTTTCCGAGAAGGTCGTCACCACGGTGCTTCCCGTCTACGGCTTCATAGTGAAGCCCGACGGAACCTTCGCAGACCCCGGCCAGGTAGAATCTGGAAAAGCAGGAGCTACGGTCGATCTGAAGAACACAGTCACGAATACTGGAAACATAGAGACTTATGTATATTTAAAGGCCGAACAGGTCTTCGAGACCGATCTGGAAGAGGAAACCTTCTTCGGGGTGGCGGCGTCTCCATACCCCGTTCTGAGAGTGGTCGGGATCTTTCACGACAGGAACGGCAACGGAAAGGTCGACGACG
>NZ_DAOSEH010000143.1:0-3389 GCF_035363035.1 Mesotoga sp.
CAAGAAGGTTCACGGGTTCCATCCTTCACATGAACAGAATCACCAGAAAGATGAAGGACCTGGATTTCTCTGAAAAGTGCGAAATCAAATCCAAAGACGAGTTCGGACAGCTTGCCGGTAGCATAGACGATCTTTCGGAATCTCTCGATGCGACGCTGAAAGAACTCAGCCAGAAGAACGAGGCGCTCAAAAAAGAGATAGAACACAAAAAAGCCGTTGAAGAGATGAGGAAGCAGTTCATAACGAACGTCTCGCACGAATTGAAGACCCCCCTGTCGCTCATTCAGGGCTATGCCGAAGGATTGGAACTAAACATAGCCTCCAGTGACGAAAAGCGGAACTTTTACTGTGGAGTGATCAAGGAGGAGACGGCGAAAATGGGCAGGCTCGTCAAAGACCTCCTCGATCTATCGATGATGGAAACGGGGAATTTAACGCTATACAAGAGCGAGTTCTGCGTCGATGAGCTGATAAAAAGGGTGACGGGAAAGTTCGAAAAGGTCTTTCTAAAAAATGGAATCGAGCCGAAGTATGCAGAGGGGGAAAGAACGGTTGTCTACGCCGATTCTTTCAGGACGGAGCAGATACTCACCAACTACCTGAACAACGCCGTTTACCATGTCGATGAAAGAAAGGAAATTTTTGTCCGAAAAGAGATTCAAGAGAATTCGGTGATTGTGCGGGTGTTCAACTCCGGCCGGAACATACCCGGGGAAGAGAGCGAGAAGATCTGGACCAGTTTTTATAGAACCGACAGTGCCAGAACAAGGGAAGAGGAGAGGTACGGCATAGGGCTTTCGATAGTCAAGGCCATCTGCGATCTGGATGGCAAAAGTTGTGGGTTTGTGAACCTTCCAGATGGTGTGGAGTTTTTCTTCGAGTTGGAAAGGGTAAAAAACCCGGATTAGTTCAATCCGAAAAAACTAAAGATAGCGAACACTGCAGCCGACACACAGCCTGCGATAAGCGGAGTTTGCAGCCAGCCCAGCAAGATCCTCCGGATCAGGCGGCCGTCGAAGTTTCTCGAACCTCGGGCCAATCCCACACCTACAACGGCCCCGACTATGGCCTGAGATACTGAGACCGGAACTCCTATATAAGCGTAAATGAGAACGGTGAGGCTCTGCGCCAGAATAGCCACGACAGAGGAAAAGGCTTCCAGGGAGACTATCCTCTTGCCCACCGTGTACATGACTTTCTTGCTGAAGATTATCGCGCCGGCGGCGATGCTCAGCCCGCCTATCAGCGCGGCTTCGTCGATCGATATGCTTCCGACGAAAGTACCGGTTATATTGGCCACGTTGTTGGCCCCCAGAGCAAAGGAGCCGAGAATTCCGATCACGATGGCGAGAGCCTTTAGCGTTATATCTTGAACCACTATCGATTTTATCCTGCGAAAGAACCTCGCGATGATTCTGTACAACACATATCCGAGCAAGGCCGCGCCCAGAGGAGTCGTTATCCAGCAGATGACGATCTTGGCTACCACGAACCAGTCGACGCTTCCGTTGAGAAGGCCGATACCCATGATCGCGCCCACTACGGCCTGAGAGGAAGATACCGGCAGGCCGAAGTGATTCAGGATTATCACCGACAAACCCGCGGCGGCCGCCACGATCGCCGCCGAAACGAGAGTCTGACTGCTCAAACTCGCCAGAGTTTCCAGTCCGTTCCTGCCGCCGATTATCGCCCCGGCGATTATTGAAAGACTCGCGGTTATCGCCGCAAATCTGTAATTCAGGAGTCCGTTGGTAACAGTCGTCCCGTATATGTTGGCTGCGTCGTTTCTTCCGAGTGCCCAGCCGAAGAAAACCGCGGGTAAAAAGGCTAAAATCAATTCTATCCCTTCATCCAGAGTAATGAATAGTATTATAGCACCACGCTCATAATATTGGGAAACCCTTTAATAGAACAAAAAAACACTCCGGAAACCCGTCGTTTCCGTGAGTGCTTCAGCGTGAATCGTTATAATGGCCCGCCTTTCGTCGTGTCGCCCGGAGCCGGCTGTCCCTGAAGCCTGTGTTGCTTATTCCAGTTTTCTGCGTTATTTGTAGAGGATTATCAAAACGGCTATGACACTAAAGAACAGAGCGAGAAGCAAAAAAACCATCGATGTATCCACAACTCTCCCCCCAGTTTTCTATAAAACAATTGTACAACTTTACAAATTGAATGTAGAGGTTCTTCTACATGATATCTCCGAATAGAGGTCTCTATTGTAGAATCTAAATGAAAGGACGGTGGTATTATGTACAACCGCTCGGAAGATTCGACAAGAATAGTAATAGGAATAATAGGAGGAATAATCTACGCGGTCGGCGTTGGATTGATAATATTCAGTTTCGCCAGTTTCTTTCTCGCGCCCGCGATCGGAATGGTCTTCACAAGCATGTTCACTTTCGTGATACTTGGAATCGTCGCCTCCTCTATCGGGAGAGCCCTGGTCGGAATGGCCCGGACGAGGAAATCCAGCGGACCTCTGGATGACCAGAGATCTCCCCGAAGAGAGGTTCAAGAAGATATGACTTACGACTACACCTTTGTATCCGATAGAGAGGCAAAAACCGAAAGAAAGAAACCTCTTAGTTACTCCAGATGCCCCGAATGCGATGCCGAGAACGACGACAGAGCCTCTACCTGTAAGAACTGCGGAACTTCTCTGGTGGGTTACAAAAAGTGCTCGCTCTGTTATAAACTGAACGAAATGGAGAAAAGGTTCTGCTCCAACTGCGGCCACGATTTCAATCTCGATTGATACTGCGGAAAGAGCCGTCTTTGGGAAGAACCGTATTCACCCCTCACTATCCACTAACCACCACCCACCACGGCTCTTAAGATGGTTATCGCTGTAAGTCTTCATGAGAGCAAAAAAAGGATTCCTGACTGGCGCCAGGAATCGAAGGGGGAATTGCTACGAAACGAGGAGTTGTCCGGATTGCGGCTAACTTCATTTCCTTTTTATCGGGTCCCTATCGTATTTGTATGTCAAAAGTTAACCAACAACCTTGCAGATATATTATACAATTAATTCCCTAAAAGTCAAATATCCTCGTTTATGTAAATTAATGTGTAAATTGTATATGGAATACTGCTCTATTATTTTCTTTCCATATCTCAAAATCGGCCAACAAAGCATCGATCCAAGCCTGCAATTTGTTCCAATTCCACCGGAGATGATATAATTAAATTTGGGATCGTTACACAGATCGGATGTTGATATGTTAACAGATTTCTACTATCCCTAATTTACTATAGAATAGATTTCGGGGGTGTTCGATGAGGGTACTGGTTACAGGCGCAAGAATGTGGTATGCGCTCAACAGCATCCGGCTTCTGGCCAGACAGGGTCATGAGGTCTTCGCTGCCGACAGCGGCAAGGTCAGCGGTGG
>NZ_DAOSEH010000144.1:0-3339 GCF_035363035.1 Mesotoga sp.
TCAACGTATCGCTGGTCATGATAGCCATGGTCACCTCCCTGGTAATAATGGCCGTAACGACCAACATCGTGCTTTCGCTTGGAATGGTGGGCGCTCTAAGCATCGTGAGGTTCAGAACCGCGATTAAAGACCCGATGGACATAGTCTTCATGTTCTGGGCGATCGCCGTGGGGATAGTCACGGGCGCCTCTTTCTATCTGCTCGCGGTCATGGGCTCGGTCATCATAGGCATAATCCTGCTTGTATTCGCCAACTTCAAGTCCCAGACGTCGCCCTACATACTTCTGCTGGACTACGTAAATTCAGAGGCCGAGAAGGCGATACTCGACAAGCTGAAGGACAAAGTCAAAAGGTACAATATAAAGTCGAAAACGGTCACGGCGGAAAACATCGAGCTTTCCGTGGAATTGCGCATCAAAAGCGGAGAAATCGATTTCGTCAATGAACTCAAATCTATCGACAGCGTATCGAACGCGGTTCTAATAAGTTACAACGGTGATTACGCTGCCTAGAGGGGCGATGATATGAAAAAGCTTTTAAAGGTGTCGGCACTAATGTTGCTTGGCTTATTGACGGTGGTCTTCTTCGGCGCCTTCGAGGGAGGTTCGCAGACTGTAAGAAATCCGACGGACGCCGTTCTTTTTCCTCACGACAGAGTTATAGACGTATATATAGAAGTTGACGAGGCCGAGCTCCAGAAGATGTTCGATCAGGCCCGTATGGAAGAATACATAATGTGCAACGTCGTTTACAACGGCTATCGCATAAAAAACGTCGGGATCAGACCCAAGGGCAACTCCTCGCTCATGCAGGCAGCGAATTCCACTTCGAACCGTTACAGCTTCAAGCTCGACTTCAACCACTATGTCAAAGGTCAAAACCTTTTCGGAATAACCAAGATAAACCTCAACAACGGTTTCTCAGACCCCTCGTTCATGAGAGAGTACCTGACGTACGAGATCTCGGAAATGCTCGGTCTCGAAACTCCGCGGACAACCTATATTGCGTTGCATATAAACAACCAGTACTTCGGGCTTTATCTGGGTGTCGAAAACATAGACGAAAACTTCGTACGCGATCACTTCGCTTACGGTTACGGAGATCTGTACAAACCGGAAGGCACCGGAGCCAATCTGGTGTACATAGACGACGACCCGCAGAGCTACCCCGGTCTGGCCCTTCAAACCAACGAGGAGACGAGCGACAGAATCTCTATAGTTGAGATGTTGAAGGTTTTACAGGAAGGGACGTACGAAGAACTTGAAAAAGTGCTGGACATAGACTCCTTTCTCAAGTATTACGCTCTTTGCGTAGCCGCCGGAAGCATGGATTCGATACTGGGCGGAATGAACCACAACTACTACCTCTATGACAGAGACGGTCAATTCGTGATGCTACCATGGGATTTCAACATGGCCTTCGGGGGATTCGGCGGCGACAGAGGAAGCGGCGGCAGCTTCTACATAGACACACCGGCCGTCAACATGGCCTCGCTCCCGATAGTCAACAGACTGCTCACCAGGGAGGAGTACCTGGAGAGATATCACGGCTATCTTCAGCTTATAATAGACGGCTATCTGAACGACGAATTCTTCGCAGAACGGGTTGAAGAAGTCGCTGCGATGATCGATCCTTACGTCAAGGACGATCCCACAGCGCTGTATTCGTACGAGCAATTCCTGGCTTCCTTCAACTCCACTGATGGCCGGAGCACGGGACTGATCGACTACAACAGCGCCAGAGTCGAAACGATCTTAAAACAACTGAGCGGGGAGATTCCCTCTAAAAGCGATGGATCCGACAGTACGGCGAGCTCTTTCTTCGAAAGAATGCCCATGGCCGGTAACGAAGGCTGGAACGTGCCGGCCAACGCGATGCCGGTGAGAGACAACAGGAACGCAGAGAATATCGATCCCCTCGAGATGCTTCCCGAAAGGGAGGAAAGAGTGCAGAACATGCAACCCCCAGATATGCAACCTCCTCAAGGAATGCCCGTCGATGCGGGCGGCATGGTCGAGGGGAGGGCAAACATGCAACCACCCTCTGAGATGCCCGATTTCGATATGGGAAACAGGGCGAGGGGAGAAGCCGAGCAAATCCCCGAAAAGTCCGACGATTTGACCCGGAGTGAAACTATAACGATATACGCCTCCATGCTCGCTCTGGGATTATCTATTACGATCCTAAAGTTGAAACGTAAAATCTAGAGTGAGGGACAACCCGGTTTTTCACTTTTCCAGACAAGAGGAGTGTTCCTGACTTCGGCGAGCGGAAAGAGGTTTCGAGGCTTCTGGCTCCGAAAAGGGAAGAAATGTTATACTAAGGCCGGGAGGTGAAAAAAATGAAGAAAGCGTTGCTTTTACTGATTCTCGTGGCTGTAGCCGTTTCGGCCTTCGGCTATACTTTCAACACCAACAACATAGGTGGGTCGATAGCGTATTTTCCGTTCATCCTTCAAACCTTCTCGGCCAGAGGGTATTATCACATAGGGTTCAAATTAGCCGATCCCTGGAGTGTCGGTCCGCTGGAATTCACCCAGATGATGCTTTATGCCGGTCCGACGGTCTCCTACAGCTCCGACTTGGGGGGAGCGAGTTTTGAATTTGGAATAAGTGGAAGGCTCTTCACGGGTATCGAGAATCTGTCCTTCCCCTTCTTTGGAAGGAAGTTCATGGTAGCCGTCGGATTGCGAGGCTCTTCAACGTACTCGTTTTCCAAAGGAAAGTTTTCTATGCCCCAGATATCTCCGGCTCTGAGCATCATCGACGTTACGAAGATGACCGACAGGCTCAATTACTCCCTGTACTTCTGGCCCCTGCCAGTATTGCTGGGTTTCGACGTTTACTTCTGATAGATTTGAAATAAAATAGTGAAGGCCCTTAACTGGGCCTTTTCTTCCTGGAGATACAGGATATTCAAATGATGATACAATTCCCTTTGAAGAATCCGGTTTTCTGGGGGAATTGTTTTGTCTAAAGTGGTTGTGCTATACAAATCCAAATACGGGAGCTGTGAAAAATACGCCAGATGGATTGCCGAAGATACCGGGGCGGATATTTCCGACATCTCTTCGTTCGATACTGAAAGGCTTGGCAACTACGATGTGGTTGTCTTCGGCGGGTCGCTTTATGCTGTGGGTATAATCGGTCTGTCGGTGATCGACTCACGAACGACGAGAAAGGCATGCTGGCATCGTACTCAGTGCCGGTGAACTGGACAAACAGGAAGAGCACAGCGCCGCTGGTAGAAAGTATAGAAGAATTCATCAAGAAGGGGCAGTGATCGTAAGTGAGAGTATTTTCAGTTCTTGCAAGTCCGAGAATCAAGGGAAACACCTCT
>NZ_DAOSEH010000145.1:0-3143 GCF_035363035.1 Mesotoga sp.
TGAGCGAGAGCGACGTTATAAGAAGCGCTTTGCCAAGTTACTTCAGTCTCCTCCAGTCGGCCTCGTTCATCCCCGATACCCACCAGTTCGTGCTGAGATTGGAAAAGATAAAGAACGATAAAGTATCGCTGCACATGATCAAGAGGGTGACATGCGTTAAACTGGACGATACAGTTATCTATGCAGCTGATCTTCTTATAAAGAACAATTTGAAGATTTTGCCCGTCGTTGATGAAGAGAGAAGACTTATAGGGATAGTCAACAGAATCTTCTTGATTCACGCGGCGACACAGGGCAAGATCGATAGATGAAGAAAACCGTTTCGATTTTCACTTTCGGCTGCAAATTGAACCAGTACGAATCGCAAGCCATGGCCGAAAGACTACAGCGTTACGACGTTCGTTTCTCGCAAGAGAAGTCGGATCTTTTCGTGCTGAACTCCTGTACAGTCACTTCAGAAGCCGAAAGAAAGCTGAGACAACTTTTCAGACGTCTCTTGAGCCTGAATCCCGACTCCAGGATCGTTGTGGTCGGGTGCTACTCGGAGCTAGCGGGTGAAGAGCTGAAGAAGCTCGGAGCCCACGCCGTTCTTGGAATACAGGCCAAAGGCGAGATCGAGAAGTATGTCTCGAGTCTTCTGGAAGACGGGAGCGAAGGGGTTGAAGAGACCAGCGACGGTTTTCTCACAGTCACTTCCAGCCTCGAGGGGCGAACGAGAGCCTTTCTTGGAATCGAAGATGGTTGCCTGAACAACTGCACTTATTGCAGAATACGCCTGGCCAGAGGTAGCAGGATAATAAGCAAGCCGATCGATATGGTCAAGAACGAGTTTATCGGGCTTGTAGAAAACGGATATCGCGAGATAGTACTGACCGGCATAAATATAGGTTACTACGGTTTTGAAACGGGCGGTGACCTGGAGCAACTTTTGAGAGAACTAAACACCGTGCCGGGCGAGTGGAGAATCAGACTGGGCTCTCTAGATCCCGACAGGATCGATAACGAACTTCTGAACGTCATACTAAGCACCAAACGTATGGCCAGGCATCTTCATCTCTCTCTTCAGAGCGGCTCGAACAGGGTGCTCCGCCTTATGAAGAGGAAGTACGAAATGAAGGACTATCTGAAGGCGGTGGAGAGGGCGAGGTCGATGGACTCCAGGTTCTCCTTCACCACAGATGTCATAGCTGGCTTCCCGGGGGAAGAGGATTTCGATCTAGAGACGACGCTCCAGGCCATAGCTACTATCGGCTTCTTGAAAGTACACGTTTTCAGGTATTCGAACAGACCGGGCACGGAAGCCGCCTCTATGAAAGATCAGGTCGAGTCGTCACTGAAAAAGAAGAGAGCGCTTCTGGTCGCCGGCGCAGCCGAAGAATCGAGGAGAAAGTACTTATCCAAGCACATAGGCATAACCAACACAGTTCTCGTTGAAAAGATCTGTCACGGAGATAGTGTCGGTTACGATGAATATTATATTCCCCATCGTATAGCCGGTCAGTACGACGGTTTCGTCGATTCAACCGCAGTCAATCTGGAGATGCATAAGGAGGGTTCCGATGCTGAACTATATTGCAGGTCAGTGGTACGATGAAAACGACTCCCTAGTCAGTGCACTGATACCGGGAGTTCTGAACTGTGAATCGGTTTACGAAGTAGTGAGAACGTACAACGGACTTCCGTTCGCCTTCAGAAAGCATTTCGACAGGTTGAAACAATCGGCCGGGCTGATGTCCATAGAAGTTCCCTTCACATGCAAGGAGTTGAACTCCGTAATCCTGGAAGGAATAGATAAAAACCGGCTCTCCCAAAGCGGCGATTTCAGGATCAGGATAGTCCTTTTCGGCGGGGGAGAGGGTGTGTTGCCCGCGGTAATTTACACTCAGCTACCATCGGTCTCCAAGGACATATACGAGCTTGGAGTGAAGATCGCCATCTCGCCCTACACAAAACCCTCGGGGGCAATCGTCGATCCGCGACTGAAGATACCGGGGGCGAGTTGGAACATCAGGACCAGAAAGAATCTGGGCGATAATTACGACATGATCATACTGAACGAAAAGGGTAACGTTTGTGAAGGCTCTTTCAGCAACGTCTTCCTCTTGAAAGATGGCCAGGTTATAACCCCCGATATCGGTTCCGGAGTACTACCCGGGATAACCCGGGACAACCTGATAGGTCTATGCAGCAGCATCGAGATCAACGTTATGGAGAGGCCTGTCGCTTCCTGGGAGATGTTCTCCGCCGACGAGCTCTTCCTGACCCACACGAGTGTCGGGATCGTACCTATCCGGAAACTCGAAGAGAAGATCTTGATAGAAGACTTCACCGATGGAATGACCCGGCTATTGCTGGACAACTTTGAGGGTTATATCATGACAGAGGACAGCAACTGGAGTGGTCTGGATGAAGTGGAACCATCAGACTTTAGGGCAGATATTTGAAGGGCTGGCCCGCAGACCCGGGCTTTTCAGGAAGCTCAGAGTGTTGGATTTGAACAGAGACTGGGCCACGATAGTAGGGGAATCTATCGCCGGACACTCGTCGATCGTCGATTACTCGGACGGGGTTCTTATCGTGGCCGTCAACGACGGCATGTGGTTACATGAATTGAAATTGCGAGAGAGCGCTTTTATCGAGAAGATAAATGAAGCCGTTGGAAGTGAAGCTGTGAAGAGAATCAGATTCAGAGTAGGATAGAAATTGGAGGTGCTGAATGTCTGAACTATACAACGCTCAGAATATAAAGATACTTAAAGGTCTCGACCCCGTCAGAAAGAGGCCGGGAATGTACATAGGCTCTACTGGGAAATCAGGTCTTCATCATCTGGTCTATGAAATTGTAGATAACAGCATAGACGAGGCGATGGGCGGCTTTTGCGACCGAATCGATATCACGATACTCGAAGACGGATCGGTCATGGTAAGCGACAACGGGAGAGGCATTCCAGTCGATACCCATCCCGACACCGGTACCAGCGCGCTGGAGGTCGTCATGACCACCCTGCATGCCGGAGGCAAGTTCTCGAAGGATTCGTACAAGATCAGTGGGGGCCTTCACGGTGTCGGTGCCTCCGTCGTGAACGCCCTTTCCGAGTGGATGGAAGTGAGGGTCATGACAGACGGAAAGATCTATAGACAGA
>NZ_DAOSEH010000146.1:0-3125 GCF_035363035.1 Mesotoga sp.
TTCCCAGAACCAGACCCTGCTGGAGGATCCACATGAAACCCGTTCCCGGCTCGAAAACACCGGTCACCTGGGGAGGAATGTTGGCGATTATCATCCCAAAAGCTATCGGAATAAGCAATAGAGGCTCCGCGTCTTTCGCTACGGCAAGGTACATTAGAAGCGAAGCTATTGCGAACATGACTATGTTTTCCCAGCTCAGATTTGTGAAACCGGACTGAGCGAAATACCCTGAGATCAACTCTGCCATGATAGGCTAACCTCCAGAAAAATAATGAAAGCCGCGACCCCGCGCGAGAGTCACGGCGAAAGTAATTATCTGTTTTTGATGACCGCCTGTGCGGCTGCCAGCCTTGCTATCGGTACACGGTAGGGTGAGCAGCTCACGTAGTTGAGACCAACCATGTGGCAGAATTCCACTGAGGAAGGTTCTCCACCGTGTTCACCGCAGATCCCGACTTTCAGGTCCGGTCTGGTTGAACGACCCTTCTCGGTACCCATTTTGACGAGCTGTCCCACGCCAACCCTGTCGAGTTTCTGGAAGGGGTCGGTGGGAAGAATACCCTTTTCAAGATAATGACTTACGAACTTTCCATAGTCGTCTCTGCTGAACCCGAATGTCATCTGGGTTAAATCGTTGGTGCCGAAGCTGAAGAACTCGGCTTCCCTGGCGATTTCATCGGCAGTGATAGCCGCCCTTGGCACCTCAATCATGGTTCCAACTTTGTAAACTAGATCGACACCGGCCTCCCTTATCATTTCATCGGCCGCTTTTACGATTATGGCTTTGACGTACTTGAGTTCTTCCAGCTCGATTATGAGGGGTATCATTATTTCTGGGATTACGTTCATACCCTCTTTAACGAGCTTGATTGCGGCTCCTATGATTGCTCTGGTCTGCATTTCGGCGATCTCCGGATAAACTACCGCCAGTCTGCAGCCCCTGAAACCCATCATCGGGTTGAATTCGTGGAGCTCTTCAATAGTCGCCTTCAACTCGTAATATCCCATTCCCATCTCTTTGGCCAGGTCTCTCACGTCTTCGTCTTCTTTCGGGAGAAATTCGTGTAGAGGGGGATCGAGAAGTCTTATAGTAACGGGATAGCCTTCCATTGCCTTGAAGATCCCGTAGAAATCATCTTCTTGCATAGGAAGCAGTTTAGAAAGGGCTTTTTTGCGCTGCTCAAGAGTGTTGGAAGTGATCATCTGACGCATGGCAAATATCCTGTCCTCCTGGAAGAACATATGTTCCGTCCTGGTAAGACCGATACCTTCCGCGCCAAAGCCTCTCGCAATCGAAGCGTCTTTAGGTGTATCGGCGTTGGTTCTGACACCCAGCTTTCTTATTTTGTCGGCCCAGACTAGTATTTCAGCTAGAGGTCCCTCGAGTCCCTGCGGCTTCACGGAATCGAGCTTTCCCATGAAGACCTCGCCCGTAGTACCGTCTATACTCAACCAGTCTCCCTCTTTGAGGATCTTTCCGTTGACCTTCATTTCTTTGGCATGCTCGTCAACTTCGATTGCTTCGCATCCGACTATACAGGTCTTGCCCATTCCCCTGGCCACAACGGCGGCATGGGATGTCTTGCCACCGGTAGAGGTAAGGATGCCCTGCGCGGCGGCCATTCCGGCGATGTCCTCTGGAGAGGTTTCCGGTCTGACGAGAATAACCACCTTTCCCTCTTCTTTGACCATTCTCTCGGCTGTCTCGGGGTCGAACGCGATAACTCCAGAAGCTGCTCCTGGAGAAGCGGCGATGCCCTTGGCAAGTTTTTCAGCGCTTTCCAAGGTTTCGTTAGTGAAGTAGGGATGGAGAAGAGTCTCGATATGTTCGGGAGTGACTCTCATTATGGCTTCTTCCTTGGATATTAGTCCTTCTTTAACCAGATCAACGGCAATCTTCACACTCGCGTAGGGTGTTCTCTTTCCATTCCTTGTCTGAAGGAGATAAAGCGTACCGTGTTCGACCGTGAATTCGATATCCTGCATGTCCCTGTAGTGCTTTTCCAGTTTTTCGAAGATATCGAGCAACTGGTTGTAAGCGGCCGGGTTGATCTCATGAAGCCTCGTCATCGGGTAAGGAGTCCTGGTACCGGCAACTACGTCTTCACCTTGCGCGTTTGGCAGGTACTCTCCGTAGAATTTTCTTTCACCCGTGTTGGGATCTCTTGTGAAGGCAACGCCTGTACCGCTGTCATCCCCGGTGTTTCCGAAAACCATGGTGCATATGTTAACGGCCGTTCCGAGAAGATCACCCTCCTTCACTCCATTGAGCGCCCTGTATTTGATGGCTCTTTCATTCATCCAGCTTCCAAAAACAGCATTAGTCGACATCCAAAGCTGCTCCCATGGATCCTGAGGGAATTCTTTGCCGGCCTTTTTGTAGACTTCCAGGTATCTCTTAACCACTTCTTCCATATCCGTGGCATCCAGTTCGGTATCGAGTTTCACGCCCTTCTCTTTTTTAACGCTGGCAAGAGCCTTTTCAAACTCGGAATGCTCTATCTTGAGCACTACATCTCCGAACATCTGAAGGAACCTTCTGTAAGCGTCGTAGCAGAACCTGGGATTTCCCGATTCGTTTATGAGCCCTGTGACTGTCTCGTTGTTGAGGCCCAGGTTAAGAATCGTATCCATCATTCCTGGCATGGAGATGGCCGCTCCCGACCTCACAGATACCAGAAGCGGTCTTTCGGCAGAGCCAAAGCCTTTGCCGGTTTCTTTCTCGAGCATTTCCATTGCCGCTTTGACCTCGCCGGTGAGTTCACCAGGGTATTTTTCACCGTGATCGTAGTAGTACTTGCAGACTTCTGTAGAGATCGTGAAGCCCGGGGGTACCGGGAATCCGAGTCTAACCATTTCGGCCAGATTGGCTCCTTTACCGCCCAGGAGATTCTTCATCTTCGCGTCGCCCTCGGCTTTCGTCTTACCAAAATAGTACACATATTTCCTCGACACTTTGTTTCCTCCCTTCCTGAAAACTATTCGAGGCGATTATAACACAGCCTTTCACGGGTGATGTTTAGAATGAAATCACTGCCGTGCTTTAAGTACGTTCAAGGATCTTCGCTGACCTGACCCTGTCCCATTTTAACAAAGAAAAGGTTAACGGAAGAAAGAACGGGAAG
>NZ_DAOSEH010000147.1:0-3106 GCF_035363035.1 Mesotoga sp.
GCGAGAACCGCTCCAGGGCAGACATAACGATACCCGCGGCCCAGAGGCGGCTTCTGAGATCGGTAATGGAAGTCAACGAGAACGTCGTGCTGGTCGTGGTGAGCGGCCGGCCCCTGGTTTTGAGCTGGGAGGAGGCGAACGTGCCGGCGATCCTCCAGCTCTGGCAGCCAGGTCATCAGGCCGGCAACGCGCTTGCCGAAGTCCTCTACGGCATCCACAATCCCTCGGGGAAACTGACGCTGACATTTCCGGCCGCCGTCGGTCAGATACCGGTCTACTACAACAGAAAAAACACGGGCCGTCCGCTCTTCAAGAAGTATATAGATATCCAGGACGAACCGCTCTTCCCCTTCGGCTGGGGTCTGAGCTACACGGATTTCGACTACGAAGATCTCGCACTCTCGAGCGATTCGCCGAAGATGGGGGAAGAGCTTAAAGTGAGCGCGCGTGTCACCAACCGCGGCGATTACGACGGCTCGGAGACGGTTATGCTCTTCATAAGGGATGTGACGGCCTCCGTCACCAGACCTGTGATGGAGCTCAAAGGTTTCGAAAAACTCTTTCTGAAGGCCGGTAGATCGAAGAATGTGCAGTTCGACATAACGGAGGAGATGCTAACTTTCCTCGACGGAAATTTGAAACCGGCTCTCGAGAAGGGGCGGTTCGAGGTCTTCCTCGGGCGCAACAGCGTCGAACACCTGAAGGGCTATTTCGAATTGATCTGAAGAGACACAGAGGATTTTTCATTTATTCAACCGTGAGCGGGAATATACATCCTTCTTCGAAGTTTACGGGATTTTCTTCGGTCCTCTCCGGTATGATAAGCTTGAAATACCGTTGAAACGTTTCAATTAGTTTCAGCAGGAGGTGCGTGGTGAAGCGCGTTGAATGCAGAGACGGGAAGTTCGTCATCGACGGGCGAGAGAGGTTTCTCTTCTCGGCCGAGATGCATTACTTCAGGGTCCCGGCCGACGACTGGTCCGACAGGCTGGAAAAGATAAGACGGGCCGGTTTCGACACGCTGAGCTTCTATGTACCATGGTTCTGGCACGAGACGAAAGAGGGTGAGATAGACTTTCAAGGCCGGACCTCTCCAGAAAGGGATCTGACGGGTTTCACAAGGCTGGCCGTGGAATACGGTTTCGACCTCATCATCAAACCCGGTCCTTACATAATGTCCGAGCTCAAGAACGAAGGCCTTCCCGACTGGCTCTACGTGAAACACCCCGACGGGATCGCGCTGACGGGCGAGGGAAAGCCTCATCCCACCAGAGTCTTTTCGTATCTGCATCCGGGTTTCCTCGACTGCGTGAGAGAGTGGTACGCATCGGTCGCAAAGGTTATCCGGGAGAGCGACGCGATAATGGTCCAGCTCGACAACGAAGTGGGCATGCTCCACTGGGTGACCTCCACGGGCGATTACAGCCCGGTTGCTCTCGACCATTTCCGTGAGTACCTCACCGCCGGGGCGCCGGAACTTCTCGCAGAGTTGGAAGCCTGGAGTTACGGTAAACAGTTCGCCTTTCCCCTGAATGTCGAGTATCACAGGTTCATGAGGCGGTACTTCAGGGAGTACCTCGAGACTCTCTCGCGTTTCATGGATGAGGAGCGCATCGACCTGCCGAGGATAATAAACATACACGGCTTCGACACGCTCGAATACGCCAAGAGAGGCAAGAATTACCCGATCGGCGTCTCGCAGTTGAAGGCTGCGGTCGACATACCGCGGGCCGTTCTTTCGGGCGACTACTACATAGGCAACATAGTACACGAGAACTTCACCGATATAAGTATCTCGAATTCGATCATGACGGCCGTCGAGAATCCCGCCCAGCCGCTCTTCTCGGCCGAATTTCAGAGCGGCTTCCAGCACGACAGGCCGAAACTGATGCCCTCCTCGATAGATCTCTCCAGCCAGCTCTGCATAGCAGGCGGAATGAACGCGATCAATTACTATCTCTTCGTCGGGGGAAGAAACCCCGAAGGAAGCGGCCTCATGGGAAGCGTACACGACTGGCAGGCGCCCATCGGAGCCCGTGGAGAGCTCAGAGGGAGTTACCACAGAATCAGAGAACTGATAAGTATCGTAAGATCCTTCGAGGGAGAGCTGCTGAACGCCGTCCCGGCATTCGACACATGGTTCGGCTTCATCTCCTCTTACTACGCGGGCGAATTCTTCGCTCCGGACGGTAGTCCCTTCGCCTCTATCAAAGCGCACAGGGACATGGCGACGTTCGACGGACTTCTCAGGGGGCTCTTCCTTTTGAACTACACCGCGGGAGCGGTGGATCTGGAAGCGGTCGAGGGAATCGATCCGACCGAACGGCCAGTTCTCTGGGTCTTCTCCGGCGACTTCATGCCGGCCGGTGTTCAGAGAAAGCTCGTCCGATACATGGAAAGCGGCGGGAGGCTGGTTCTCTTCCCGGTGCTGCCGGAGCGCGACGAACACGGCAGAGAGTGCGCGATCATCCGCGACCGCCTGAGCGTTGAAAAAGGCAGAGAGAGGGACTGGTCGATGGCCCGGATCTTCGGCCTGGAAATAAACGCCTTCTACACCGAGAGTTACCGTGAACTTTCGGGCTTTTCGCCTTTCGGGTTCGATGAAGAGGGCGCGGCCTGCGCCTTTTGCGGACCTATCGGGCAGGGCGAGATAGTCATGCTCGGCTGCGGGATAGAGCTAGAGAGGGAGTACAAGCTCGAGGTCCTTCGCAGGCTCGCCGGGCATCTAGGAATAGAAAGAAACGTCGAGATAAAGGGAGAGTTCGTCGATGCCTGGCTCAGGAAAGGGAGGGCCGCGGATTTTCTCTTCCTCAACAACTACGACGACTACGATAAAGCAATCACCGTGAAGACAGGAGATCTTGAATTCGAAGCGACGGTCGAGGGGCGAGCGGGCCTGATCATCCGGCTCGACGGGAGTTCCCAAGAGCAAAAGAAACTCGAGGCCCGCAAGGCCGTCTTTTGAGGAGCGTGTGGAAAGTGAGGCTTTTCGAGAGCAAGTACGGGTACTTCACCCCGGACGGGAGGGAATACGTGATAGTCGATCCACGGACTCCCCGCCCCTGGGTGAACGTTATAAGCAACGGAGATTACTCCATGATCGCCT
>NZ_DAOSEH010000148.1:0-3064 GCF_035363035.1 Mesotoga sp.
CATCAGCTCGCGAGACCCTGTAAGCCTCAGGGAAGACCACGAATTGATCGGGTATGCCAGGGAGGTGCACCGTCGGCTGGGCATCGAAAGTCAGATCCGCCCGGCCGCGACCAACGCCAGCCTTCCGCTCTCGATGGGACTGGCGGCCGTAACTGTCGGGGTCTGCGAAGGCGGAAAGACTCACAGCAGGGAGGAATGGATCTCAAAGAAAGGAATAGAGAGGGGCATACTCCAGCTCGAATATCTTCTGGAGCTGCTGCAGAGAGGTGATGGTGCTTGAGCGGTCCGCTGTCAGGTATAAAAGTACTGGACCTCACGAGAGTTCTCGCGGGGCCCTTCTGCACCATGCTTCTGTGCGACCTTGGCGCGACGGTCATAAAAGTGGAGAGACCTGTAACCGGAGACGATTCGAGGGGCTTCGGCCCGATGGTGAACGGCGAGAGCGCCTATTTCATGAGTATCAACAGGGGCAAAAAAGGCATCACGCTCAACCTCAAAAGGGCCAGGGGCAGAGAGATACTGCTGGAGCTGGCTGCCAGGTCCGACGTACTGGTGGAGAACTTCAGGCCGGGAACTATGGAAAGACTCGGTCTGAGATACGAGAGATTCAAAGAGAAAAACCCCGTTCTCATATATGCCAGCAGTTCGGGCTTCGGCCACACCGGACCCCTGAAGGACAGGACGGCTTACGACATAGTCATTCAGGGAATGAGCGGCATGATGAGCATCACCGGTCCGGACGTGGAAAACCAGAGTAAGGTCGGCAGCTCGATAGCCGACATACTCTGTGGCATCTTCACCGCCCTAGCCATAACGGCCGCCCTCAACAACAGGCGAGAAACCGGCAGGGGGCAGTATATAGATGTGGCGATGCTCGACTGTATGATATCGGTGCTGGAGAACGCCATTCTCCGCTACTCTGTGACGGGCGAGGTTCCCCGGCCCGTGGGAAACCGGCATGCATCGATCGCCCCCTTCGGAACTTTCGAATGTCTGGACGGAAAGATAAACATAGGCGTTGGCAACGACCAGTTGTGGAAAACCTTCTGCCGTGTGCTATCGATAGAAGAGTGCGAGAAGGATGAACGTTTTTCGAAAAACACGAACAGAGCCGAAAACGTCGATGAACTGACGGAGATAATCAACGAAAAACTCCGTGGAAAATCCCTAGATGAGTGGCTAAGAATATTCGAAAGGGAAGGAATCCCCTCCGGAAGAATCTGCAACATAGCCGACCTCTTCGAAAACCCCCAGGTGATCGCCAGAGAGATGATAGTGAACCTGCCTGTTGGGGAGAGAAAGATCGGTATGGCCGGCACTCCCTTGAAATTCTCGGAAACGCCTGCAAATACAGGAGGTCCGGCCCCAAAGATCGGAGAACACAACGAAGAGATACTGAAGAACTTGCTGGGAATGGAGAGCTATGAAATCGAAAAGTTGCACCAGGAGGGGATAATCTAGAGCGTGCGTGAGGAGCCCTCCTTCGTAAGAGCGAGAGGAGGAGAGAGAGAAGAGAGAAAGAGAGAGGACGCGAAAAATGGGAAAGACGCGAGGAGCCCGTCAGTCACTATTTTCGCTCTCGCCTTCTCTTGAGCGAAGCGAACTCTCGACGCTCTTTCTCTCGTGTTTTTACTCACCACTCACAACGGCTCTTATGATGAAATAAGCGTTCGCGGGTTATTATTGTTATTGAATGACGATACCGAGGAGGCGTCGAATGATAACCAGGAATGAGATACTCGAGCAGCCGCAAAAGCATGGAATTCTCTCAAGAAGGTACCGCAGTCTCTCGCGGCCTCTGGTCGATTTCATCGGGAAGAGTGGGCCGGCGAGCATCGATTTTGTCGGCTGCGGAACGTCGTATTTTCTCGCCATGGGCTGTGCGAAGCAGCTGGAAAGGCTCTCGAAGAGGAGAATCAGGTCGTCCTATTACAGCGGTTCGGAGATAATGCTCGGTCTGGCCGGACCATCGGAGGGAGATCTGCTTATAGGACTTTCGAGGTCCGGAACTTCCACCGAAACGCTTCTCGCCCTCGAGAAGGCCCACCGGGACGGCGTGCGGACGGCCGCCCTCACCTGCCAGCCGGGAAGCAAAATGATCGAAATGGCCGATCTTCCAGTCGTGCTGGACTTCATAGAAGAGACGGCGATAGTGATGACGAAATCCTTCACGTCCATGGCCTTCTTCGTGAGCGCCCTTGCCAGAGAGCTGTTCGCCCCCGGGAGTCTTGACGATTACCTGAACAACATCCCAGCGTCCTCCCGTGCAACTCTTGACGACTCGCTGAACTGTCTGGAGACTTTTGCGATAGCGGACCTAGATCACTTCGTCTTTCTGGGATACGCCGAGTACTTCGCCGCCTCTATGGAGGGGATAATAAAGGTGACGGAGATGTCTCTCACCGAGGCCGACTCTTACCAGACATTAGAATACAGACACGGACCGAAATCTAAAGTCAGAAAGGGCACTCTGGCGGTCGTTTCTACAAATGGAAAGTCCCTGAGCGAGGAGCTGGCGATGGCCGGAGAGATAGAAAGGCTCGGCGGCCGACCGGTGATAATATCCGGCGGGAAAGTCGAAGGGTTCGCGAACATAGCCACACGGTACGGCGGCGAAGACTTCGGCGACTGGTTCCTCAGAGCTATACCTCTCCAGTTGCTCGGCGTCGAACGGGCGATCGCTAAGAGTCTCGATCCCGATAGACCGCAGAATCTCACGAAGGTCGTTCAACTCTAGATATAACGAGGAGCCGGCGGGACGGCGTTGAGAAAAAAAGGGACCGGTTTCACCCGGTCCCTTCGGTTAAATCCGTTCAGATTTTGTGTTTCTTGAGGAATTCGTCTATGATCTCTTCCAGATCCGGCTTGCCTATTTCCTGAAGTTCGTAGCCTATCCTCACGGCCGGCTTGTTTATATCTATGACTCTTCTGAGATCTATCGGCGTGCCGATGATGACCAGATCTACGTCGGCCTTGTTTATGGTCTCTTCCAGTTCTTTCATCTGTTTTTCGCCGTAACCCATGGCCGGCAGGATCTCGTCGATATGGTTGTACTTCTCGTACG
>NZ_DAOSEH010000149.1:0-3045 GCF_035363035.1 Mesotoga sp.
GTTTGGTCGCATTGAGAGGACCTCCCGATCCCTGATCGGTCATGTTGTAAACCTGCGTGAAGATCCTCAGGAACGTAATACTCTGTGTAACCACGAGAAATACGGTGATCGGACTAAGGAGAGGTATGGTGATTTTGAAGAAAGACTGTCTTGATGTCGCCCCATCTATTTTGGCTGCCTCTATGTACTCCTGGGGTATGGTCTGCAATCCGGCAAGAAATATGATTATACAGTATCCCAAATTTACCCAGACCGTTGTTACCACTATGGCCGGCAGGGACTGGTTCATGCTGGTCAGAAAAGGCTGCGCGTCGAGACCGAAGGCCATCAAAAGGTTGTTAAGTATTCCCGCGGGCGGTCTCTGGTAGATCCATCTCCAGACCCAGCTCACCGCCACCAGTGGTGTGATGTACGGCATAACGTAAAGCAGGCGATAAAACCACTGTAGATGTTTCACCCTGTTGAGTGTCGCGGCCAGAAAGAGCGAAATGACTATCACGAGTGGAACACCGAACAGAACGTACTTTATAGTGTTCCATAGCGAGGTCATGAACACCTTGTCTTTGAAGAGTTTAACGAAATTACTGAAGCCGACGAAATCTTGTTTGGGTGAAACCAGCTTCCAGTTGGTGAAACTCAACCAGAAAGCATATATCATCGGATAGAAACGGACAACTATATAGAAAACCAGCGGGACAGCCAGGAAAACATATGCGGTTACGATCCTCTTCTGACTTATCTTCATTATTTTACCCCCAAAAAGAATGGCCGTGGCGACGCCACGGCCACCCGCTCTTCAAATTACTCTACTCTCGACCAGAATTCGTCGATTATTGCCTGATCTTCTTCGGCCGCTTCCTTGAAAGCCTTAACGGGGTCCATTCCCTGTATCCAGACCTTATCGACGGCATCCATCATTACCTGGCGCTGTCCGGTCTCGTCAACGAAGAAAGTTGCGTGGGCGTACTCGAGACCCTTGAGGAACGGTCCGTATTCAGGATGATCGTAGTAGGCGGCAGCAACATTCGGGTTGGCCGGAAGTTCGCCCACCTGCTCGAGCCACAGTTTCTGAGCGTATTCGGAAGTTATGAACTTGAGGAACTTGATCGAAGCGTCCAGCTTTTCGCCGGTCGCATTTGTCGTTATCGCGTGTGCCCAGAAAGAGGCGAAGTTGGACTTCACGCCGTTCATCGATGGAAGTTCCGTGACTCCCCACTTGAGATTGGTGAGAGGTCTGAAGGTTCCGAGTCTGAAAGAACCGTCGATAGTCATCGCGGCTTTCAGAGACCTGAAGGCCGTAACGTCATCGTTCAGGAAGCCTGGGTAACCAACCTTGTCCTTGGTGATCAGGTCGGTGTATACCTTCAGGGCCTCCGGAGCTGTCAGATGGTAAAGAACGGTTCTGTTGTCAGCGGTGTAAGGCGTTCCACCTACCTGTCTGACGAGAACCTCTCTTATCCACTGGTGACCCTGGCCGGAAGGCTGCATAGTCAGACCTTCCTGGATTATGTTACCCTTGTCGTCGTACTTGGTAAGCTTTTTCGCGTAATCGACCAGCTCGGCGAAAGTCGTTGGCGGGGTTTCTGGATCGAGGCCGGCTTCGACGAAGAGATCCTTGTTCCAGAAAAGCGCGAGAGCCCTTACCGCAGTCGGGAGAGCGTACGGTGCACCATCAAACTCTATTCCTTTTGACACGAACGGGAAGAATTCACTGCTCAGGTATTCAGCAGAGAATTCAGCCGCCGGAAGCGGAACCAGGTATCCAGAAGTAACGTAAAGTGGAATCCATCCGTAGAAAAGGGTGAGAACATCCGGTCCGACTCCGGCAGGAACCGACACAGCGACTTTTTCGTTGAAGTTCTCGTAGGGGAAAGTAACCTGTTCTACTTCGATCCCTGGATTCTGCTTTTCAAACTCCTCGATCAACTGATCAACCAGTTTCACTTTCGTTTCGTAGTAGTACTGCCAGAAAGTTATCTTCACTGCACCGGCGAAACCGGCGAAGATAACGGAAACAACCAGCAACAACAATAGTGCTTTTTTCATTTACCCACCTCCAAAATAGTGATGTAGCTCATACTTCCATAAAGACTTTTCTTTGAACATTACAGACAGCTCCAAGCGAAACGCCCAGCTCACCGAGTTCTCCGCGCTTGAATGTCACGCGTTCGAGTATTTCACCGGGAACGGTCCTCTTTAGTACCGGCATTATTAGACTGAGTATCCTATCGTATTGGTTGTACCCGATTCCACCCGTTATGACGACAACATCCGGATCCAGCAGTGTGATGACGTTCGCAACCACCACGCTAAGGTGTTCACAGGCGACCGTGACTATCTCTTTGAACCGGGGATTTATATCGGAATAGTCGAACATCTGTGCAACCGTCGGTTCGTTTTCGAACTCGGAAAGGAGTTTTTCAAAGGCGTATCCGGAAAACCAGCTTTCCAGGCTTCCAAAGACGAAACTTAAGTTCTTTTCCCTGCTCCAATCGGTTATCATGTAGCCTATTTCACCGGCCATGCCGCTGGTGCCTTCGTAAAGTTCGTTGTTTATTATCAATCCGGCGCCCGTCCCCGTACCGAGGGCAGTCAAAAAGACGTTTCTGCAGCCCTTCGCGGCTCCGGCCCACATTTCTCCCAGGGCATTGAGTGTAACGTCGTTCGAAACGAAGGTAGGGACTTCGAACCTCTCTTCGATGTGACTCTTCAAATTGACTTTTCGGAGCCCGAAGGCGGGCATGTAAAAGATCATTCCACTCTCGGGAGCCACAGTTCCGGGAACACCGATCCCGATCCCCATAACTTTTGAGACCGGAACTTTCATCACCGCCAGCACTGACTTCTCTACAAGTTCGAAGAAGGCCTTTTCATCGGAAATAGACTTCGTGGAGAACTTAGCTTTTTCGATTATTTTTCCATCAAGGTCTGATAGTATAGAGATCAGCTTGTTACCGCCAACATCGACGCCGACTATGTACTTATAGTCGGGAACGAAAGACAGAAGGATAGGTTTTTTTCCACCCTTACGTGAACTCTCGCCTT
>NZ_DAOSEH010000150.1:0-3003 GCF_035363035.1 Mesotoga sp.
ATAATCGGAGGTCATCGATGAAAGGTGAAGTAGTAAACGTTCAAAAGGGAATGTATCACGTAAAGTCCGAAGACGGCGATTTTTTCCGCTGTCTTCTTAGAGGAAAGCTCCTAAAACTGGAAAGGGAAGAAAAGAGCATTCTCGCCGTCGGAGACGAGGTGCTTTTCGAAAGACTTCAAAAAGATCAGGGCATCATCACCGCGATAGAGGAGAGACGCAGCAGCCTCGTTCGAAAGGGCGCCGGAAAGAAGGGAAGGCACCTCGAACAGGTGGTCGCCGCCAACATAGACCAGCTCCTTGTAGTGGTTGCCGTCAAGGATCCCCCCTACAAAAAAAGCCTCATAGAGCGGTACATCACTTCGGCGAGGAGTTCCGGTCTGGATGTGATAATAGTCTTCAACAAGGCCGATCTGGGATTTTCCGAAAGAACGCTCGAAGATTCGAAGGTTTACGGAGAACTCGGGTACACCGTGAAATTCACGAGCGTGCTTACAGGAAAGGGTATAGATGAACTCGCAGGCCTGCTGAGCGGGAAATCGACCGTACTGGCCGGTAGTTCCGGCGTCGGCAAATCCTCTCTCGTCAACGCCATGCTCAACGGCGATTCCGCAAAAACAGGCGAGGTGAGCCAGTCCACCCACAAAGGGAAGCACACGACCACCTCTTCGAGTGTTTACTATCTGCCCGGCGGAGGAAAGCTGATAGACGTGCCCGGGATGAGAGAGTTCGCCGTGAGCGATACGGAAGGACTCGACGAAGCCTTCAACGACATAGCCGAGCTCTCCAGGGGCTGCCGCTTCAACGATTGCACCCACACGGTTGAGCCGGGCTGCGCGGTCCTCAAAGCCGTCGAAGAGGGAACGCTAGAGAAAAGAAGACTGAGAAACTACCTGAGGATCAAACAATACGAATGAGGCCCGGACATCCGGGCCTTTTCTTCTGGCGGAGGCACCGCTCGCTCTTTCGGTCGCCGCGTTTGTATTTTTCCGTTGCTCTGAAAAACACTGTACAGATGATGGCCGTTGTTTGAATTGAAATTTGGGTAATGACTATCGATCAGGCCATGAGCTTCTGGCAAAAAGGAGTAATCGAGCCGACAGTTTTGCATTACGAGCTGACGACATCCAACCAGTGGGTAAGAATAGGTTTTGGCGCGCCGCCTCCGGAGAAAGACCTGGTTATCTACGTTGACAATAGCGACTTAGGCTGGGTGAAGACTGATTGGGATGGCAGGAACGACTACTGCTACCTCAAAGTATTGTATGTATATCGCACTAATACCTACTGATGCTAGATCGGTTTCAAAGGCGTCTTTTGGCCGAAGCATATCGTTTCTTCTTCACTGTTATAATCGTCGTAAGGGAGGCAGCCATGGAGAAGAGTTTACCCATTCTAGAGCATGATTATGAAAGGCCCGCAGTCATAGAACCGGCGAAGGTCATCCCGCCGATCCCCGACATGCCCGAAAGGGCGATCGTTATCTTCTATCAGGGGGTAATCGACAGCCTGAACGAGAGAGGGCTTCTCATGAAGATCGTGAACAGAAGAAGCGAAGTGGGACTATTTCCGGTCTACGGGATCGAACACAAAGGCGAGCGGGTGGCCCTTTTGAATCCGGGACTCGGGGCTCCCTCCGCGGCGGGCTTTTATGACGAGCTTATCGCGCTCGGTGTCAGGAAGACGGTGGCCTGCGGCTCGTGCGGGGTGTTGAAGAGAGAGATTCCGAGAGGCGAAATCATCGTGGTCGAATCGGCCGTCAGGGACGAAGGGACCTCCTTCCATTATCTGGCGCCCTCGAGAGAGATATCCGTCGATCGGCGCGTGATCGAGATCATAGAATCTACATTGAGAGAGCTCTCCATACCCTATATAAAGGGAAAGACCTGGACAACCGACGCCTTCTACAGAGAGACGAAGAAGATAGTCAAAAGAAGAATCGACGAAGGCTGCATAACCGTCGAGATGGAGGCTTCGGCACTCATGGCCGTCTCCCGGTTCAGGGATGTCGTCTTTGGCCAGCTTCTTTCCTCGGGAGACGATGTGAGCGGTGAAGAGTGGGACAGAAGATTTCACCCTGAAGCTTCCAGTCACAAAGAGCGTGTATTCTGGGCGGCACTCGAGTGCTGCCTGAGACTATAAAACTATTGCCAGTTCAGCCTTTGGCTGCGCATGAAGGCAAGCTGAAACCGGGTGATAGCGTGCTAGAACCGGTAAGGGTTTCCGACAGAGAACATTCAAGTGCAATAGAAATTCTGGCCCGGGCGTTTACCGGCGACCCGATGGTCAAATACGTAGCAGGCGAGAAAGCGAAGCAATACGTGAATAAGATCTACGGAGTCATGTTCAGGGCTTATTCGACTAAAGGATATGCCTATTTCGATTCACCCAGGATGAACGGAATGATTCTCTGGATCGACTCCGGAGAAGACCCGGGCCTCGGCGCCTGGATCAGGGGCGGCGCGCTGAAAATGCTGACATTTCCGGCAGGTTCGCTCGGTCGCCTCATGAAGGTCGGCAGGGGAGTCTCGAAGGTTCACAAAGAATGCATCAAAGAACATCACCTTCACCTGATCTTCATTGCCGTTTCGCCCGCTTCTCAGGGAAAGGGCATCGGCAGGCAACTCATGAGCCTTCTTACGCATGAGGCCGACTCGAAAGCCCTCCCCTGTTATCTCGAAACCCAGAACCCATCAAACCTGCGCTTCTACGAATCCTTCGGCTTCTATGTTGCAAAGGAAATCGAAATCTCGCCCGAATTGCGATCCTGGAGCATGGTGAGGCCGGTTCCGATTCGTGAACGATAGAGCCGTACTTGGAAGAGCGGGAAGAGCCGTCCACCGTCCACCGTCCCGGAGCATGGACCCGTCCTTGGAGAGAGCGAGAAGAGGAGAGAAAGAGAGAGAGTGAGAGAAAAGAGAGAGCGAAAATGGGGACTGACGGGTTCCTGGCGTCTGTTGTAGATATATAAGCTATGACTTGAATTCTAAGGAATGATTTATCTAC
>NZ_DAOSEH010000151.1:0-2983 GCF_035363035.1 Mesotoga sp.
CCTGGGACTGGCTCTGGATACAGGACAACGTAAAGGGAATGGAGAGAGCGTACTTCCTCCCCTGGACGCCTGCAGAGCACCCCGAATACGGCACGGTCGAGGCCGGTGGAACAAACCCGAAGTTCTGGTCGCAGAACCCGCCTGCTGGAATGTACCTGGAGCTGGCAGTAGAGGCTGAGAACAGGTTCAACTTCATGCTTGCCAAGTCGCTTCCGAAACTCGAATTCACAGAGATCAACGTCAAGGCCAACGCAGACGGTTCGAGGACGATAACCGCAACGGTAACCAACAACGGATTCCTCCCTGACGCGTTGAAGCAGGCATGGCTTGTCAAGATGGTTAGACAGTCGACGGCCAGAATAACACTGGAGGGTCTAAAACTGGCCTCCGGAGAGAGTTCGACCCAGACCATCGGCTTCTTCGCCGGTGCACTTCCTGAGAATCCTCTTGACAGACCGTTCACCGACATCGGCTCGCCGACCTGGGAAACATCCAAGACGGTATCCTGGACAGTCACTGGCACGGGAACCGCGACGATCACATTCTCTTCTACCAGAGGCGGAGTCATCTCCACGACTGTTGATCTGAAGTAGGAATGAGTAAATCTGATCTCTGAAACAGGCAACAGGTATTTATTATGATTGTTGTTTCTTGATCCACATAAAAAGAAAGATTTGGTCTACCTCTTTAGGTGTCCTCCAGAGGTCTGGAGGACACCTTTTTTATTAAGCAAGTGGCAGACACAATGGTTTTTTCTCAATGAGTTATAAGCGTGGATGGTATTGACTCTCACGTTACGGCAAAAAGTATAATCTCCTCTGTCAGATTGAGTACGTTCTATCCGGGTGGTGATCTGAATGAAGAAGATCGGTGAGGTGGCTTCCGCTTTCGACGTATCCTGTCGTACTCTGAGATACTACGAAGAGATCGGTTTGCTCAAGAGTTTTCGAAATGAAGAGTCTTTGTACCGTTACTACGATGAAGCCTCTCTGAAAAAGCTCGAAGAAATTCTTTTTCTGAAAAGTCTCGGTTTATCCATGAAGGAGATTCTAAAAGTCCTTACGATGTACGATGTGGAAAAATTCAGAACCTCACTGGTCAACAGGCTGAAAGCTTTGCAGGATGAGAGTAATACTATCAGTCGAGAGGGATCCAGAATAGAAAAACTGCTGGTACATCTCGACGGCGGTGTCGGCGTGAAACTTTCGGAAATAATGGCCGGATTCCATCATAGTGAAGACGATGGGCAACAAACAAGATCTTGCGAGGAGGTAGAAAAAGTGAGAAACCCGAGAGAAGGCCTTGATGTAAGGATTGTTCAATTGAAGCCGTGCAAGGTAGCATATTACAGGTCCAGCGGGAAGAGTCCCGAGTACGACGCGCTGAGAGTAATGGAGAAATGGGCCTCTAGAAGAGGTTTGCTAGAACTCTTCTCAACAAGAAACTTCGGGTTCAACAATCCTTCGCCTTCTCCTGAAAGCGAAGAGTACGGCTACGAAGTCTGGTTTACGGTCACTGAGAAAACGGAGCCTTCTGACGGAGTGGGAATTAAGGATTTCTCCGGCGGACTATATGCTGTAATCAGCACCCACCTTCACGATATAGCAGAGAACTGGAAGGCGATATCACGGTGGGTCGAAAGTAACGATGAGTACTGTGGTGGAAACCATCAGTGTCTGGAAGAGATAATTTCCCCGAACTGGTTCGATGAATCTACCGTCCAGTTTGATCTCTATTATCCGATTTTCAGAAGGCAATAGAGCGTTTGAAATCTACACAGGAATACCGGGACAGAGCAGAGTGGGTTGTGCGTTGTGGATTGTCGGTAAAAACACGAAAAAGAGCGTTTAGAGCTCTCTTTGCTCACAAGAAGGCGAGAGCGAAAATAGGGACTTACGGGCTCCTGGCGTCTGTCCCGTTTTTCGCGACGTGAAGGGAGTGAGACTGTCATCCCGTAATGTATTTATACGGGATCTAATCTCTTCCGTCTCGTACTCTCTTGTATCGTATGAGAGGTGTGAGGTGAGAAGGTTCTCAGATCTTGATCTTCAAACCTCTTACCTCATACCTCCCTCTTGCCTCTCCGTCCCCTCGCGCCCCATCTATTAAATGGTATGATTTATCAGGAGAAATGCACAGGATCGGCTTAATAGATCATGTCTAAAAGAGGTGGCGTATGGAAGAGCAGTTAATCGCACCATGCGGTATGAATTGCAGTCTGTGCATCAGTTATCAGTCGATGAAAAACGATCTGAAAAGGCGGGGATTTCACAAAAAGTACTGTCCCGGCTGTATCCCGAGGGGGGAGAATTGCATCCACATGGGCGATCAGTGCGAGCTGCTTGCGAAGGGAAAGATCCGCTTCTGCCATGAATGTGAAGTTTTTCCCTGTAAACGATTGAAGACGCTGGATAAGCGCTATCGCACGAAATATCATATGAGCATGATAGAGAACCTTGAGTTCATCCGCGACAATTCCGTAGAGCTGTTTTTGAAAGAGGAAGAGATAAAATGGCTCTGCAACGAGTGTGGCGGCATTATATGCTGTCATAACGGACTTTGCTTGAATTGTGACCTTGAAACTCTGCGTAAGAATAAAAAATACCGCTGGAAAGAGGAGTAGGGCTGTGGAATCGCTGAACGACCTTGTACGGGAATACAATAACCATTTAAGCAAGGTGATCGAATTCGTAGAGAGGGTCGTTTTCATACTCGGTGAACAATTAGAAAGATGAAACACTGCACAGTTAGGAATGATCGGCACTTACATATATTTTGACCTCGCTTCAATCTTTCCTGAACCAGCCTTTTTTATGGAAGAAATACAGCATGGCTCCGGCGATTGCGACCATCGCTCCCAGTACGATTGGATAGGCCCATTTAAGCTCAAGTTCAGGCATGAAGTGGAAGTTCATTCCATAAACACCGGCCACGAAGGAAAGCGGTATGAAAATCGTGGATATTATGGTGAGGACTTTCATGA
>NZ_DAOSEH010000152.1:0-2976 GCF_035363035.1 Mesotoga sp.
TGATGTGTATAATCGGGTGAGGTTGAGATGAATTTGATTTCTAGAGGGTTATTTTCCTTATTTTTAATTGTCTTTTTATCTGTCGGTCTGGTGGCCAGCGATCCCGCCGATACGCATTCTGCTACCGTAACTGCTTATTTCGAAGATATAGCCAGAGAGATACTGGAACTGAATTCCTTCGAAGAGCTGCTGAAGCTCGAAGGCTTTTTCATCGACGGGCCGCAGGAGCAGCCGGTCGAAACTGTAAAGCAAGATCCCGCGTCCGTTCCGGCCACAACACCGGTCGCCTCCAGGGTTGTGTCTCTTCTCGAGCCGGTTCGCACGTTCGCGGCCACCGAAACGGTGTACGTCGAGTACGGCGGAGGCCCTCTCCCCGGAGGGGTGGAATTCCGCTTCGAGCCTGGAGACCCGGGAATGGGCCTTCCCGATGTGATCGAATTCTATAAAGACGGGGTGTTGATCGACACACTTTCGGGAAAGACTATACTCAGCCCGATCATAGCCCTCGACACGCCGACGGTTGAATGCGAGACCGCCGTGTTCCTCTTTCTCACGGGCGATTACGCAACTCCCATGGGGGCCTTCTATCTCACTCAAACCGACAGGGCCATCTATACGCTCACCGTTGCGGTCGACCCGGGCCAGGTGAGAAACGTAGTGGATATCGACGGCGACGGAACCAAAGAGCTCCGCGTGCTGGACGATCATATGGTCAAATCGCTGGAGGTAACCGAGCTGTCGGAGTTCACGCGCTTCTTCAAATGGACTTCCAGCGGATGGATCGTAGATAAGCCGGGGGATTTTCCGGGCGAGTATGCGGCACTCTCTCTGCAGAACCTCGAGGATGTCTCCGTGAAGAGCCCCCGAACGCCTTTCGTCTGGTCTTTCGCTTACCACTCGTATATGGCCGGAGTGGAACTGGCGGTGATTCGGGAAACGGTCAGCGAGCTGGTCGGGGAATACTCGCTTGACTGGCTGATAGAGCCCGTGGAGCTTGTGAAAGCAATTGACCTGAACATAAGCGATTATGCGGGATACGTTATGAGGAAACCCTCAGATAGTATAATCCCCAACATGTAGACCAATACCCCGTTCTCAGAATAAAATTCTCATGCTTGAGAAAATAGTTCTCATACTATATACTCGTATTATCTTGATTTTCGGGAGTGATAGTATGAGAGGTTTTCTTCTGGCGATTGTGTTGTTCGGTTGCATTATATCCCTGGCGGCGCCTTTCAGCGTAGGGATTTTGATCACAGGCGAGATAGGCGGAAACGCCATATACGAACTGGTTCAACAGGGAGCGCAGAGAGCGGCCGGCGATGCCATAGAAATAAGAATCGTCGAAGGCGGTTACAATCAGTCGAAGTGGGAGCCGCTCCTGCTAAGCATGGCTGCTACGGGGAAATACGACCTGCTGATGACTTTCACCGAGGGGATGCCCGCCAGTGTCGCAAAGGTCGCCCGGGCCTTCCCGAACCAGAAGTTCACTCTTCTCGACGGCATTGTGCCCGAGCCTTTGGCGAACGTTTACTCCGTGGCCTTCAAGGATGACGAAATGACCTTCCTGGCCGGTGTCCTGGCCGGGATGATAACCTCCTCGGGTATCGGGGGAACCAATCCTGAAAAGACCGTGGGGTTGATCGCGGGCGATACGTATCCGGCGATGATAAACACGATGAAACCGGCGTACGAAGCCGGCGTGAAAAGCATAGAGCCCGAAGCCACCGTACTCTTCGGCATCGTGGGCAGCTGGTCGGACCCGACCAGGGGAAGGGAGCTGGCATCGAGACAGTACGAAGGGATGGCCGACATCATACTGGTGATCGCCGGCGGAAGCGGAATGGGCTCGATCGAAGAGGCCGCCGGCAGGGGCAGGTACGTAATCACTGTAGATTCCAACGCTCTGGCGATGAAACCGGGCGTCATACTGGCCAGCTTCCTCAAGCACATAGATCTGCTCGTCTATGAAACGATAATAAAGGCCGGCGAGGGATCTCTTCCCTTCGGCTCCAATTCAAGGGTTGGCATTTCCGAAGGCATGATCGATTACACGCGCGACGACCCTCTGTTCATAAAATACGTTCCGGAGGAGATAAGAGAGAAGATGTTCCAGTGGTACGAAAGCATTAAAAACGGCGGGCTGCCGGCCTTTTGAGACATGGGAAACCTGTTGCAGTCCTACAACGAAAATCTCCATCTCTTGACGCCGACCGAGGAGAGGATACTCGACTTTATGATATCCAACCCGGAGAAGTGCCTGGAGTGTACGATAAACGAGCTTTCGAAAGTTCTGAAAGTTTCCCAGTCCATGATAGTCAAAGCCGCCCGAAAACTCGGATACTCCGGTTTCACCGGGCTTAAACTCGTCATCGCCGGGGAGTTGAACATTCTCGTCCAGCGCGAAAAGTCGCCCGTCCTGCTGAAAGACCTCCAATCTTACGAAGAGCTGTCTTTAGAAACTATAAGGGAGGCCTATTCGCACCTCAGCGAGGAGAGGCTTTCTCTGGCCGCCGCCTCTCTCAAAGACGCTCAAAACATCGATATCTACTCTTTCGGTTTCGACTCGGTGGCCGGACACGACCTGTACCTGAAAATGCTCCAGGGCGGCAAAAGGGTCCGCCATCTCGAGAACGGCTATGAACAGATCATTTCGGCATCGAATCTCCATCGCGACTCGGTGGTCGTGGCCATCTCCGGGACCGGTATGTCCGGCGATCTTGCCGACGCACTGGAGTTCGCCAGAAAATCCGGAGCCGGTGTGATAACTGTCGCTCCCGAGAAGTCGAGGCTCTGCGCTTATTCCGACGTCAACCTCGAAAGCTATTACTCGCGCCTGGTCTTTCCCGAAGGCGGTCTGATAACACGGATCGTTCAGCTTTTGATAATGGACATTCTTTACATGAGGTTTCTGGAGCTATGCGGCGAAGAGTTCGAGGAGAGATACAAGAAGTTTAAAGAGGCGCTGGATTACAA
>NZ_DAOSEH010000153.1:0-2961 GCF_035363035.1 Mesotoga sp.
TATATACATTATGAAGGCGAAGTTCTGTAACTAAAGTTACATTGTGAGTTTCTATTCTCTCTTCCAGTAGTTCTCGTGCTCCCGGTCTTTGAAACTTCCCTTGCAAGCAGACAGGCCGCCAGAGGCGACTGAAAAATACGCGGCGATACTGGATTTAGTATCGAAATACTTAGATTTGCACAGAAGCGGCACAAAAAGCATCGGCGTCCGAAAAAGCTATAATTGCTTCAGTTTGCTTCAGCCGGCGATATAAGAGATTCGAAAGCGATCCCATCTATAGGTTATACTCTCTGCAAGGCCACATAGTACTTATCGATACGCGCCGTTAACGAGAGGAGGATACAGTTTGAAAACAATTACCAGAAAGGAACTCACGGAAATAATCAGACCAGGTTCGTCAGCGATGATTGGCGGCTTCCTCGGCTGCGGCACGCCCGATGAGATAATCGACGAGCTGATTGTCTCGAGAATCGGTGGGCTGACGGTGATAGCAAACGACACGGCTTTCCCCGACAGAGGAATAGGCAGGCTCGTCGTGAACAGGCTGGTGAGCAGGGCGATTGTCTCTCACATAGGAACCAACCCCGAAACCCAGCGTCAGATGATAGAAGGAGAGATCGAAGTTGAACTCGTTCCACAGGGGACACTTGCCGAAAGGGTGCGTGCCAGAGGAGTGGGGCTCGGCGGCATACTTACCCCTACCGGTGTCGGAACGGTTGTAGAAGAAGGGAAAGAGACCCTAGTGGTAGGAGAGCAGAAATACCTGCTGGAACTCCCGATAAGCGCTGAATTTGCCTTTATAAAGGCGAAGAGAGCCGATTACTGTGGAAATCTCTCATACTCCCTCACGGCCAGAAATTTCAATCCCCTAATGGCAATGGCCGCCGAATGTGTCATAGCCGAAGTGGAGGAGGTCGTGCCCGTTGGTTCGATAAGTCCAGAGGAAATACACACTCCCGGCGTAATTGTGGATTACATACTTGTAAGGGGGTGTCGCTGATGGATCCCAGAGAGGTAATAGCCAGACGCGTTGCTAAAGAACTTAAAGACGGAGACCTGGTGAATCTGGGAATAGGAATTCCGACACTGGTGGCCAATTATATCCCATCGGGCGTGAATGTTTTCTTCCAGTCGGAAAATGGGATAATCGGAATGGGACCGGAGCCGCTTGAAGGCATGGAGAACCCGGATATGACCAACGCGGGCGGGATGTTCGTGACGGCCCTTCCCGGTGCTATGGCCTTCGATAGCGCAATGTCCTTCGGTTTCATAAGGGGAGGCCATCTCGATATTACGGTGCTCGGCGCCTTACAGGTGGATGAAAAGGGTATGCTGGCCAACTGGATGATTCCCGGAAAGATGATTCCCGGCATGGGGGGCGCTATGGACCTGGTAACCGGCGCGAAAAAAGTGATAGTAGCGATGACTCATACGGGTAAAGGTACCCCCAAAATAGTTAGAAAATGTAATTTTCCGTTGACTTCAATCAGACCTGTAGATCTCATTGTGACGGAACTTGCCGTAATAGAGCCCGGTCCGGAGGGGCTGGTTTTGAAGGAAGTGGCCCCGAACGTATCGATAGAGGAGATACAAAAATCGACGGATGCACGGCTTATAATATCCGACCGGTTGTGTGAAATGACACTGTAGTATTAAAATCATTGGGAGCTTGTATATGCAAAAAACTAACGCGACTAGAATTCTCGATAAAATGGGAATAGAGTACGAAGTTCTCGAATACGATGTGGATGAAGATCAACTGGGTGCCGAACACGTAGCCGAAGAACTGGGGATAAGCGCCGACATGACCATGAAGACGCTGGTTGTAAAGGGTGACAGAAGCGGCGTGTTTGTATGTTGTCTTAGCGGCGATCGCGAGATCGATATGAAATTACTGGAATCGATAACGGGTGATAGAAATATAGAAACGGTTCCGGCCAGCAGGCTGCTTTCCCTGACCGGTTACGTTCGTGGCGGTGTCTCGCCCTTGGGAATGAAGAAGAGTTACAGAATACTCATAGACTCCCACGCTCTATCAAAAGAGAAAGTTTCGATGAGTGCCGGAAAGAGGGGAATACAGATCTGGATCAAACCGACGGATGTCGTTAAGGCCACCAACGGAGAAGTGAAAAGCTTCTCGCGAGAAAAGCATTGACGGAGAGGGTAGATGATTGTCAGTAGCCGTTCCTGGTTATTAGTCCAAGAACGTGAACGGTCTGACCTCTGGTTATTGGAGAAAATGAACGAGCGTGGATAAAAAAGTGAAGGAGAAATATCTTGTCTAGATTGACCAGATTGGGTTATATACTTGCTCTGGTGGGAGTAACGGCGGCGATAGCGATGCTGATAGTCATGACCGATTTCACTCCCTACAGCAGCGAAACGGTGTACCCCAGGGATTCGGGAAGAACGATCTCGACGTTCGATCTGTCGCCCACACAGGAACTCTCGATCCGGTTCGACGTGAAAATCATGAAAAGCAACAGCGCTTACCTCGTTCTGGAAAAGGACGGGGTAGAAGTCTTCAGGTACTCCGACAACTGGAAAACTATCGGAAAAGAGGCGCGAGTCTCTCTGGATGGTGTACACGAGATGAAAGTGTATTTCACCGATCCGGCCGCCGACAGGCGCACGGCAGAGATCGAGATCGACTGGATAGTGAGATGAAGAGAGGTCGTATCTCTCTATTACAGAGCAAATAGAACAGGGTTCAAAGACGATCTGAATTGAAAAATATAGACACACCGTTGACGAAACCAGCGTCTCCGGTGTGTCTTTAATAATATTGAGGGACCTATGAATTATTACCCATCAGGTTCCCCGGGCCTGTGCGCTTTTCTTTCTCAAGTCGCCGTCTCCTGGACTTCCTTCCACCTTCTGCAGGCGTGGTAGTGTCCGTTCTCTAGCTCTTCCAGCTTAGGCTCTTCCTTCTCCCTGCATTCGTCAACCGCGTAAGGACAC
>NZ_DAOSEH010000154.1:0-2934 GCF_035363035.1 Mesotoga sp.
GCATTCCGCGGACGAACCCCGTTCCAAATTCGGGGATACCCAGAGTCCCCATATCAGTGCCTAGCTCCTGCGATCTGATACCGAGAGCCTTGACGGAGGAGAATATGGATAACGTGTCACGATCGTCCATCGGGATATCCTCGGGGTCTATTCCGGTTATATCCTTGAGCATTTTTATGAAGGTGGGATCGTCATGGCCCAGAGCGTCTATCTTGACGAGATCGTCGTGGATGACTTCATAGGCGAAGTGAGTCGTCAGCGTGGAGCTTTTCGTGTCGTTCGCCGGATGTTGAACCGGTGTGAAGTCGTGTACGTCCAGGTCCTTGGGGACGATCATCAGTCCTCCGGGGTGCTGCCCGGTGGTGCGCTTCACACCGCTTATTCCCCGGGCGATCCTCTCCTGTTCGGGTCTTCTGAAGGTTTTCCCGCTCTTTTCACTGTAGGCCCTGACAAAACCGTAAGCCGTTTTCTCCGCGAGCGTGGAGATCGTGCCGGCTCTGAAAACGTGGTCCCTTCCAAACAGCTCTTCTATGAAGGCATGAGCCCTTTCCTGGTATTCGCCGGAGAAGTTGAGATCTATATCGGGCACCTTGTCTCCCTCGAATCCCAGAAAAGTCTCGAAGGGGATACTCTGGCCGTTCTTCTTCATCTTTCGCGAACAGGTGGGACAGAATTTGTCCGGTAGATCGTAACCGGATTCGATATCGGTTTCAGGAAAGATCGAATTCCCGCATTCGGGACAGAGGTAGTGAGGCGGCAGCGGGTTGACCTCGGTTATCCCTATAACGTTGGCCACCAGCGAGCTACCGACTGAACCTCTCGAACCCACCATATAACCGTCTTCGTTAGATTTCTGCACCATCTTCTGGGCGATCAGGTAGAGAACGGCGTAACCGTGGCCGATTATCGCGTTCAACTCCTTCTCCAGACGTTTTTCTACTATCTCCGGAAGCGGATTACCGTAGATCCTTCTGGCGTTCTCCATGGTGAGTCTTCTTACTTCGTCTTCCGCGCCCTCTATGATCGGTGGGTGTAGCTTTCCCCGAACGGGAACTATCTCCTCGATAAGCGAGGAGATATATCTGGTGTTATCAATCACTACCTCACGCGCGATGGCCTCGTCCTCGAAGATCTCCATGGCTTTGGCCAGCATCTCTTCGGTCGTGTGGAGGTGAAGGTCCGGCTGGTTCTGGAAATTTTCGTAATCCTGCGCCGCGTTTATCGCCGCCCTGAAAATCTTCTCGTGGGGTTCCAAGAAGTGGACGTCGCCGGTCATTACGACGGGTATGTTGAGTTTCTTTCCGACTTTGTAGAACTCCCTGTACATATTCTTCAAAGTCTCTGCGGATATGTTTGCCTCTCCCTCGGTCGAATCGACAGTATCCAGAGGCATCACCTCGATATAATCGTAGAACTTGGCAATCTCCTCCAGTTCATCGGTGTTCGCCCCGGAGATGTAGGAACGCGCGAACTCGCCGGAAATACAGGCCGTGCCTATCAGCAAACCTTCACGCAGTTCGTTGAGAACGCTCTTGGGAATTCTCGGTTTCATGTAATAGTGCTCGGTGTGTGAGACGGTCACGAGCCTGTAAAGATTTCCCAGTCCCTTCTTGTTTCTGGCCAGAATACTTATGTGGATGGGCTTGAGGGAGTTCAGGTTCAAGTTCTTCCTGAGTCTGTCGAGCTCGGCGACTTTCTCGACGCCCCTCTTTTTTGCCATGGAGATGAACTTTCTGAGGACCTCCGAGGTGACTCTGGCGTCTTCGCTGGCCCTGTGATGCTCGAAGTGGCCGAGCTTCAATTTTTTGACGATGGTATCCAGCGAGTAACTCTTAGATTTTATGAGGCTTTTAGCGAGTGCCAGTGTGTCTATGCAGGGCATTTCCCAGTCTCCTCCGAAATGCTTCTTGACCGTGTTGCGCACGAAGCCGTAATCGAAGAGGGCGTTGTGGGCCACCAGTATGGAGCCTTCGCAGAACTTTATGAATCCCGGGAGAACGGTCTTTATGTCTTGTGCGCTCTCCAGATCCTCGTTGGTTATTCCGGTTATGCTGGTGATCAGTGAAGAGACCTCTTTAGACGGTTTGACGAAGGAAGAGAAGGTGTCGATTATCTCGTTGCCCTCCACTCTCACGGCGCCGATCTCTATTATTTCGTCCTCTTTGGGGTTCAGGCCGGTCGTCTCGAGGTCGAAGACCACGAAAGAAGCTTCCTCCAGCGAGAGGGTCTCGTCTTGAAGGTTGTACAGGATCGGCTCGGAATCGTTTATCATGTAGCCTTCCATGCCGAAGATGGCCTTTATTCCGGCCTTCTTGGCCTCGAAGTAAAACTCGGGAATCGACTGCACGATGCCGTGGTCCGTTATGGCGACGGCGTCATGGTTCCACTCTTTCAGGGTCTTGATAAGGTTTTTGGTCTCGACCACAGAATCCAGGGCGCTCATCTTGGTGTGAAGGTGAAGCTCGACTCTTTTGACGGGAGCGTTGTCCTCTCTTCGCGCAAGGCTCGTTCTGACGATATCCCTCGGCACCAGGACATCCTCCTTCAGCCACGTATCGGTCTCCATCTTTCCCCTGACGGTTATTTCGTCACCGTCTTCGAGCCTGGTGGAGAGGTTTTTCGCATCTTCACGCGTGATCCTCACGCAGAGAGAATCGGTGTGATCTGTGAGGTTGAACATGAGGACCGGGAAGCGGTTGTTCCGGAACTCGAGCCCGAAAACTTTTCCGCTGACTACCAGGTCGCTCTCGTTGCCTATTACCTCGCTCATAGTTCTGGAAACGGCCTTTATTTCCCTGCCAAGCAGGATTCTCTCCACGATCGCAGATTTAGGTTCCGGCTGTTTTTCGATTTCTCTCTCAAGGATAACGGCTTCTGCGAGAGCCTCCGCTTCGGCTTCTGGCATCTCCTCAAGAGTTATCTCGAAAGGTATCG
>NZ_DAOSEH010000155.1:0-2893 GCF_035363035.1 Mesotoga sp.
CCGGTACCAGTCTCTTCACCGGTCCGCCCTCTTCGTCGGACATGATGAAAGGGATCGATCCCGATCGCTCCCTTATAAAGCCGATCAGGTTCCATAGACTCGGCGGGTTCACAACGTTCCTGGCCGAAAGGTTGAAGGCCGATATACCTTCCTCGAGCAGGTCTATGAGCGAAGGACCTATTGCTCCTTTTTCTTCGTTTAAGCCAAAACCGAAAGAAAAGAAACGGCTGATTATCCCTGAATTCATACTTTTTATAAACACCACTCCAATGGACAAAGGATTTGCTTTTTATGATCGTTTATGATCTTATACTAATATTTCGATCAAAATAAACCAAACACCGAAACACACAGTAAGAACAAGAAAAAAGGCAAGAAAGACGGATAAACGTCTCTAATTGAATGAAAAACAACGGAAAGATCGATACCCGCGAAAATACGATCCGAAACCGGGAATGTGTAGAGCGTTGTGTTATCATAAAATATCGTACCGTTGGGGGAGATCAGTCAATGACCAAACTGGAAAGACACGAAAAAATATTGAAACTGATAGCCAGCAACTCGAGCATAAGCGTGAACGAGCTCTGCAAACTCGTGAACACTTCCCACGCGACGATACGCAGGGATCTGGCCGAGCTCGAGAGCGAAGGGCTTCTCGAACGCTTCCACGGTGGTGCGGTCTTGAGCAGCAAAAAAAGGTTCGAGGTCTCTTTCAGCAGGCGTATCAACCAGCACAACGTGGAAAAGCTCAAAATCGCCGCGGCGGCGCTCGAAAGAATCGAAGACGGAGAGACGATAATACTCGACGCCGGCACCACGACTCTCCAGATCGCGAAACTGCTTGTCAAAAGCGGAAAGCACGTTCAGATAATAACCAACAGCATAGCGATCGCCCAGGAAACCGCCGATTACATAGATCCAGGCGTCACGCTGCTTGGCGGGAACCTCGACTGGCACAATATGTCGACCGTCGGTCTCGTCGCGATAGAGTATCTCAGAACCGTCATGGTGGATAAGGCCTTCATAGGGGCTAACTCGGTAGATATCGAGCGTGGGGTTTTCGCAGTGGATGAATCGAGCGCTTTTCTGAACAGGGCCATGGTCGATTCTTCCAGACAGGTCTTTGTAGTCTGCGACTCGAGCAAATTTCACAGAATCGCTCCCTTCAAATCGGTGGATCTGGACGAGATCGATTGCATGATAACGGACGGCCTAATAGACAGCGAGACGGCCGGTAAGCTCTCCGGAAGGTTAAACCTGGTGATAGCGAAAGACTGACCTTCCGCTCAAACCTTTTTAAGCTGTTCTATTCTCTTCAAAAAGCCGTCGATGTTGTCTCTGAATCTTCGTATCCTCATCTCGGCGTTCTTGAGATATTCGAGGCCCGGTGTGGTTATCCTGTAAATCTTTCTGGCCGGGCCGGCCTCCTCGGTGTCCCACTCGGAGGTTATCAACCCCATCTCTTCGATGTTAGATAGCACACGGTAGAGATTTCCCATCTGACCGACGCTGAATATCGGAACCTCGAATTCCTCCAACCTGGTTGAAAGCTCGTATCCGTGGGCCGGCTTCTCGGCTATTAGCAACAGCAGATAAAGCTCGATCCAGGGCCTTCCCATACCCATTCTACTTCCCCTCATATTTCTCATCCCTCTCCTCCACGCCTGTCGAGAGCCTCAGTGGTTGTGGTGTTGTCCGTGACCCTCGGGCTCGTAATCTCTGCTTTGCAGCTTGCCGTCGAGATAGCTTTCGACTAACTCCTTCACTGTCCCTCCGGCGCCGGTTATGGCCTCAATCCCCAGTGCCTGGAAGAACTGCTTGGCCCGGGAACCCATACCGCGCGTGATTATAACGTTCGCTCCATGACTCTTAACGAAATCGGGTATCTGACCTGGCTGATGTTCTTCGAAGGGGTTGGAGACTATTTCGTGGGAGAGGATGCCACCGTTTTCCGCGACGACGAACGCGAAGTAAGGGGCGTGTCCGAAATGCTCGGATATTCTCGATTCAAGACCGGCGTTATCTGTTATGGGTATAGCTATCTTCATGTCTCTCCTCCTAAATATATTTATATTACATATATTATATCATTACACTTAGACCGTCGTACAACCCCTCCGGAGAAACAAGCGAGCCGGTATCAAGATAGAGAATCAGAGTTTGGAGATCAGAATCATCATATAGATTGTAGATACAAGCCCCACGATCGTAAGCAGAACCGATACCGCGACAAGTGCACTAGTAAGTGTCATCGCAAACACCTCCTCGAGAAATTTTATCATCACATTTGTGAAAGCTGTGATAACGACCGCCAATGTTTTATAATCTCAACTGGAGGTGGTTCTGTGAAGAGATTAGTTTTATTTTTCCTGATAATAGTTGCAGGCACACTGGCCTTCTCTACCGCCAGACTAATAATAACCCTGAAAGACGGCACCGTGATCGAATACAACATGGAGGATATCGAGAGCATACTGTACAAAGTCGAAGAGCCGAAACCACTCAACTCGATCAACATGTCTCTCGAAAAGCTGGTCTTCGCTCCCGGCGAGGAGATCAAGCTTCGTTTCTTCATCGCGACGACGCTCTCTTCAAATGCGTGGATCGGAATAGTGCCTTCCGAAATACCTCACGGAAGCGAGGCCGAAAACGACAAACACGACCTCACTTTTACATACCTGAACGGCAGGAGCGAAGGGACGCTGACCTTCAAGGCTCCCGCAAAACCCGGGGCGTACGATTTCAGGCTCCACGATACCGACAACAACGGGAAGGAACTGGACTTTCTGACCTTCGAAGTCAAATAGAGTGAATCGGGGGAGCGTCGAAAAGACCGCGCCCGATGCCGCCTCGCTCTTGAAAGAGAGTGCCGGTTATGATACAATTTTCCAGT
>NZ_DAOSEH010000156.1:0-2840 GCF_035363035.1 Mesotoga sp.
TTTCGATCGTGGCGATAGTGAGTTTCGTCAATGTCTGGAACGACTTCTTCTTCCCGCTCATATTCATAAACGACAAATCGAAGGCCACCATAACGCTCGCCGTTTCGATCTTCTTCGGAGAATATTCGAACCAGTGGCCGCTTTTGTTCTCGGGGCTCACGCTCGCAATCGCACCGACCATAATACTCTTCCTGCTTTTCTCCAGACAGTTCATCACTGGAATGACCCAGGGAGCGATAAAGTGAGGTGTCTGAACTGAAAGTGAAACTGGGAATAGACAACTTTCTAGAGAGAGAGGACTTCAAAGGAAAGAGGCTGGGCCTTCTGACGAACTCGACGGGAATCAACGGCCGGTTGAAACAGAACATCGACCTGATCGTGTCGTCGGGATTCGATCTGGTCAAGCTGTTCGGCCCCGAGCACGGTATATCCGGCGCCGCCCCTGACGGAGTCGGGGTGGGAAACGCAGTCGATCCAAGGTACGGCATCCCGGTTTATTCACTCTTCGGGGAGATTTACAGGCCCACCGAAGAGATGCTCTCAGACCTCGACCTCTTCGTGTACGACATTCAGGATGTGGGACTGCGCTTTTACACGTACATCTACTCGCTGGCCTACTCGATGGAGGAGTGTGCCAGAAGGGGTATCAAAGTAATCGTCCTAGACAGGCCGAACCCGCTTTCCTGCAAAGTCGAGGGACCTACTATCAAGAAGGGCTTCGAGACATTCGTGGGAGGTTACGGCCTCGCGCTTAGATACGGCCTCACTGTCGGGGAACTGGCGAGGTATTACAACGCCGCCTTCAACATGGGAGCGGATCTGGAAGTCGTTCCGATGGAAAACTACGACAGGAATATGTACTTCGATGAAACGGGACACCTCTGGAACACACCGTCGCCGAACATACCTTCCTTCGAGCATGCGCTTCTCTACACGGGCTTTTGCCTTTTCGAAGGCACGAACCTCTCTCTGGGCAGGGGAACGGTACATCCCTTCAAGTACATCGGCGCCCCCTGGATAGACCCGGAGCTGCTCTACAAAGAAGTGTCGCGATTGAACCCGCCGGGCGTAGCCTTCCGTGAAAGATCCTTCATACCCTCGGCCTTCAGACTCTCGAACAGGGCGTGCCACGGGCTGGAGTTTTTCGTGACCGACAGGAAGCGTATAGAACCGCTCGAACTGGCGATCGATATCATATCGACCGTGCGAAGAGTGTATCCGGAAGAATTCCAGTGGGATCTCCAGTACCACGGAGCCGACGGCAGATATCATTTCGACCTGCTGATGGGTGAGAGCCTCTACCGCAAAAAAATCGAAGAGGGGGCCGCTTCGAAGGATTTTGTGGCTATCTGGACCGACGAAGAGCGGAATTTCGAGGAATTTATAAAGCCCTTCAGGATCTATTGAGCGTGTCGAAAACCTGCTTTGCCAGTATTTCGTCGACGTTTCCCTCGAAGAGGGAGATCTTGTGCCCTCCGAGCGCCCGGGTGAATCTCTCGCGATAGTAGGCCGACTGGAAAGAACCCCCGTGGACGCTTATCGAGTCAACGGGTCCGGTTTTTTCGAGAACCTTCAGAGTTCTTCTGGCGAGCAAACCGATTCCCTCATCGACGATCTCTCTGACCAGGGGCGTTGGCTGCTCGAGAGCCACTTTGCTGAACGATGCGATCTTCGTTTTGAAATCCTGAATTATTGTAAGGTTAACGAGTTTCTCTATGCTTTCCACAGAATAAAATTCCAGCAGCAGGTCGAAGATCGGGTCGTGCGGCAGCAGCCCATCCCTGTACCTCAAAGCGCAGGTTATTATCTCCCTGGACATCCAGAAACTGCTTCCTTCATCGTCGAAGATATGCCCCCAGCCGCCCGATCTAAACGGAGTTCCTTCGTCGTCGTGGCCATAAACGGTAGAGCCGGTTCCGGATATCACCACAACTCCCCTTCCGCTGCCCACAGCCGCCCTGTAAAGTCCTTCGATATCCATCATCACTTCGATCGAAGCTCCGTAGAAGGCCGTCTTCAGGGCGCCGCTCAGCTTATCTTTCCTTTCCTGGTCTCCGGCTCCGGAAAAGGCCGCAACGATCACGTCGGGCATCCAGAGATCACTCTTAACCATCGAGAAGATAGAGATCAGATACTCCATACTGACGGCCGTCAGATTCACTCCGGTCCGGTAACTCTTTCTGAGCTGTCTATCTCCGGAAATAGCCGTAACCCTTAGGTGCGTACCGCCTCCGTCCATCGATATAACACTTTTAACGCTCATTCGACTCTCCTTACCACTTTTAACCTGTAACGGTCTCCCCGGTAAACCGACTTGACCATTTCCACGCAAAGCCCGTGATCGGTGTATGTATGACGTTCTCTGGCTATCGCGAAGTTTCCTTCCTTTACCTGAAGATGCCTGGCCTCATCTCTGGTCATCCGGCAGACTTCTATAGTCTCCTGCGCGTGGTCGAGCACGATACCCAGTTCGCTTTTCATTATGTAATAGAGAGACTCCTTCGACATATCTCTCTGAACGACATTCAAAATCCGTATATCCACCATCGGATTGAGAAAGGCCCTCTCCATGCCGTAAGGTTCACCGTCCAGATACCTCACTCTCTCCAGAACCACTACCATGCCGCCCGAAGGGATCTCGAAGAGCTCCGCAACGTCCTCTTCGGGAGCTACGAGCGTATTTTTCAACACGAGAGAAGTGGCCTCTCGTCCGTCGCGTTTCGCCTCCTCGGTGAATCCGGTGAGGGTCCCTATTTTCTCTTCGTGCTTTTCCTCCAGCACGAAGGTTCCGCGTCCCTTCGAAGCCTCGATGATCGACTCTCTCTTGAGCTCTTCCAGAG
>NZ_DAOSEH010000157.1:0-2768 GCF_035363035.1 Mesotoga sp.
CACGTAAACAGGGTCAGACTCCTGTTCTTTCGGATCTGGAAGAGAAAGATATCTTAAGACTTTCAATGACCTGCAGCAAGATGAGAAACGAACAGGAGCGAATACAATCCGGTTTTTTTCAGTCAAAAGAAATGAAGTGTACAAGAGCAAAAAAACAACAGACAAATTGCGTGAATCCCTTTCCAGACCTAAGGTTGAAACACCTCCGAGCTACTACGAAATCCAGCAAAACACCTGGTGACACGCTCACAATCTTCACAAATTCTATAACCCTTTCGGGAAAATGAATTCGTGCATTTTGTTCGCCCGTGTCATGTCGAACTCGGGTAGATCATTTAATACCATCGAGTCTAACTTTTCTAAAAAAAGACCCGGCAGCGATTCGCCGGGTCTCTTCGTATGGTTCGGTTCGATCTCAGTAAGTTTCGCAGAAAAGTTCGAAGTAGCTTTTCGGGTGCTTGCAGGCCGGGCATACATCGGGCGCCTCTTTAGCCTCGAGAATGTAGCCGCAGTTCCCGCATTTCCACAACACTTTCTCTTCTCTCTTGAAGACTTTACACTTCTCGATATTATCGAGCAGTTTCAGGTACCTGGCTTCGTGTCTGTTCTCCACCTTCGCGATCTGTCTGAAGCTGTTGGCGACATCCTTGAAGCCTTCCTTTTCGGCCACATCGGCAAATTCCGGGTACAGCATAGTCCACTCTTCGTTTTCCCCGGCCGCGGCGGCCTTGAGATTCTCTCTGGTGGTTCTCAGCTCTACCGGGTAATCGGCATCGACATGTACCGTGATCGGTAGTTCGCTGGCCATTCCTTCGAGGATGTGTTTGAAAAACACTTTCGCGTGTTCTTTCTCGTTATCGGCGGTCTCGGTGAAAATCGCGGCTATCTGCTCGTAGCCTTCCTTTTTCGCGACGGAAGCGTAGAACGTATAGCGATTCCTCGCCTGCGATTCTCCCGCAAAGGCCTTCATAAGGTTTTCGAGTGTTTTTGTGCCTTTAAGATTCATTGATTCACCCCCAGGTTTGAGATATTTTTTTGGTTTTCTTGTCCGATCGGTTGGATTTGCCATGGAAATCATTACTCTTTTTATAGTATATTATAAGTTACTTTGTTTTGTTCGATCAGTCCGGCAAGATAGTTAATTCTTCTCTTCAAATTGACTTACCGAGTCGATTCCAAAGTTTTCATTTTCAACGTTTCCGGCCGGTTCCACATGGACATGCACATCGTACACGCTCTCATTACCTTCAATTATCGCCTTCTCTACGTTCTTCGCCAGCGCGTGTGCCTTTCTGACCGTGAGCAGCGGATCAACCTCTATATCCAGATCGACCAGGTATTTGTAGCCCATTTTCCTCACCCTTACCTTGTGAGGATTCTGAACGCCGGGAACTCTGGAGACGGCTTCGAAGATTATGTTGTATATATCGTCACCGGGTTTGAGACCGTCCATGAGCTCGAAGTTGGTCTCCCAGAATAGTCCGACGGCCGTCTTTATAACCATGGTAGAAACGGCCAGGCCGACAAGCGTGTCGATTATCTGGAACCCCGTGAGGCTAACCAGAATGGAACCGAAAAGAACGGACAGAGATATTATTATATCCGATCTCATGTTCAGGGCATCGGCCTTGAAGACCGATGAGTCGATTTTTCTGGCTATCGCCAGCTTGTATCTGTAGAGTGCGTACTTCCCGATCGCCGAGATCATAGCCACCGTAACCACGAGCGGTAGATTCTCAACCGACGAACTTCCCGAAAACAGCTTCTCGATAGAACTCATAGCCAGTTGAGCGCCAGCGAAAAAGATAACCATCGATACTATCTTCGAGGCTACGGCATCGGCTCTCTCATGACCGTACGGGTGCTGCGCGTCTGGTGGCTTATTGGAGACCGATGTCGATACCAGAGTGATCAGCGACGTCAGTATGTCCGTCGATGAGTCTATACCGTCGGCCAGTATCGCGACGCTTCCGGTGAAGAAACCGGTCAACAACTTCAGAACTGCCAGAATGGCGTTGCCCACTACGCCGATTATCGATCCGATCCTCGCTGTCGAGGCCCTGTCTTTATTCTCCATCTGACACCTCTATCGCGCTCGAGAGGCCAGCCAGACTCCACCTGCCCCTTTGCTTTTCCAGTCTTCCATTTATTACTACGGGGGTTCCGGTCGTGTCGAGCGTCGCTCTAGAATTGCCTGTGTTATGGTACAAAATGGCGTTTCCTTTGCTCCCGTGGAGGTTGATCCTTACCAGATCCTTCTTTCTGCTTATACTTTTGATCGTGGTGAATCTGAGCCAGGGATTATCCCTCCTGAATCTCAGTATATTTTTGAAACGCTCGAAGTAGCTTCCCGCTATACCGCTCTGCGCCTGGAAGGATACGCCGCTGTGCGGGCGGTTCTTTCCCAAAGCCTTCCATTCGGTCTGGCCGGGTCCATATCCGTTTTCGTACCAGAGGTGCGGTTCCAGCTGCTCTTCGTTGAAGTACTCGTCGTAGACCCCTTCCATTCCCAGCTCTTCTCCGTAGTACAGGAAGGGCAGTCCCGGGAGAGTGAGCAGCACCGTAAGCGCCAGAAGCGCCAGATCCCTGTCGCCATTCATTGAGCTGACGAGCCTCGTCATATCGTGGTTGGTCAGGAAAGTGCCAGACTCGTAACTGCGTCTGGATCTGAAAAATCTCTGCATGTCCGTCTTCAGAGCCTTTACGAGCGACACGGCGTTCCTGGAAGCTATCGCCAGCTTCAGATCTTCGGCCAGGGGGAAGTTGAA
>NZ_DAOSEH010000158.1:0-2758 GCF_035363035.1 Mesotoga sp.
CTGTTTGGCGTACGTGACGAACTCGCTCCAGGTCCAGCCTATCGGTTCCGGCACGTCGCGCTCCTGGAAGATGTCTTTTCTGTACAGGATCGCCCTGGTATCGGTGAAATACGGGATAGATATCAGCTTGCCCGTCATGTCTTTCGGCGTTATCGATGTGTAAAGACTGGCAGTCAGTACGGAAGGAAGAAGCTGCTCCTTCAGTTCCTCCGAGATGAGGCCGTCGAGCGGTTCAAGCACACCGAAACGCGCCAGGACATGCTCGAAAGGAGACCCGAGCTTCACCAGATCGGGCGCCTTTCCCGACATTATGGCAACCTGCAGTTTCGTGTGCGGATCCTCGGCCCACGGTACGACAACGAGCTTGACCTTTATGCCGGTCTCTTTTTCAAATTCCTCGACCTGTCTTTGCACCACGGGAAGATCGAGCGTGGGATCGCCGCCGGCGAACCAGAAAGTGATCTCCTTAGCGCAGAGCGCAGTCGAAAGAAGCGCGATCGCGAGAAAAACAAGCAGTTTACCTTTCATCGTCTCTCCCCCTCTCACTTAAAAGCTTCCAGCATGGCGTTCTTGAGATTTTCGTTGCCGAACAGCGTACCGAACCTGAAGAACATGATTCCATCGGCCCCCGCGCCCCTGGCGTAGTATATAGCCTTCTGCAACTCGGTCGGCGAGAGATCGTAAGCCTGAATGCCCATCACGACTTTCGTATCGGACATCATCACGTCCCTGGTTCCGGTCGCCACGTCGGCGACCCAGTTTGCCTTCTCTCCGAAATCTAGATGGTACGTCATCGGGATAACTATATCGCATAGTTCTCCGAAATCAGCGTACCTCTGACCGTAGTGTACCATCGCGAATCCGTTGGAGGCGGCGTCTATGTCTCCACCTTCAGGCATAAGTGAGGCGCTGTAGATTATCTCCGGTTTCACCGACTCTATTCCGGCCTTGATCTCTTCTGTGAAGGCCCTTATATCGTCCATTCTCATCTCTACCCAGCGGTTGATATCGAAGTACATGAACTGCCTGTACAGATCGATGAACTTCTTGTTGTCGCCGACGGAGCTCCAGGTCTCTTTAGCCGTCTCCATGAGGAAATCAACATCGAGTCCCTCGAGCCAGGCCCTGCCTATGTTGTAAGGGCCCCAGCCCCATGCTCCGGTTGGATACCTTATATAGTCCAGATGTATCCCATCGACGTCGTACAGCAAAATTACCTCTTTCATTAGATCGATCAGGTACTCTCTGTAACGGGTGTCCTGAACGAAGTCCACCGTCGAGCCGGCCTTCTGAGGATCGGCGCCTTCCTCGATCGGAACTCCCCACATCTTGGATTCCGGGAACCTCTTAAGATATGCCTGGTCCTGGTTCACGACGAACCACGCGTGTATTCTGAGCCCGACCTCTCTGCAGGCCGCGACGGTCTTTTCGAGTATCGTCGTATCGGAGATCTTCTCGTACGCGATCGCAGAAGGCCACGAGACCTGCCCCGCCGTCCCCTTCACAAGCAGGAACACATCCGTGAAGCCAGCCTCTTTCAATTCATTGACGGCCCTGTCCACGCCGTAAGATATGAAATCGGTTGACCAGGCCCACACAGCCCTGATCTCTCCTTCGCTACCCGGGATCTTCTCGATAACTTCGGAAGTGGCTTTCTCTACCGGCGGCCAATTGCTGGGTCCGCTAACCTCTCTAAGCGATGCGTAGTTGGGCATGCTGCCGTTGTCGTTCACCCAGTTCACCGATCTCGTCAGTACGTACAGCAGAATATCCGGAGTCATGACGGCCATACTCTCGCCGTTCAGAAGGAACTCCACCTGCGACGGGATGAGCGGGTCGGCCTCAAGTTTCGCCGTGATTTGTTTGGAAACCTCGTAAATATCCGGCCAGTTTATCATGCCGCCTATTTCGCCCTGGAGCTGCTTCTGTGGCGCCTTCACCTCGATGTACGGCACAGATGCCGGTAGCTGTCCAATCTTCTCTCCGTTGGCACCGTATATAGCCATCCATTTGGCCACCAGATACAGCGCCTCTTCCATCGAGACGCTCCTATCGGTTCCCGGAATTTCGATGGTATCGGGAATCACGCGACCCGAATCGTTGATCTTCGTGTTCAGATTGATCGCCATTTTCATTATGGCGGCTCCGTCGAACTCGATTGCCATCAATCCCACCGTCAACAGGAGAAGAACTAGAAGGATCAAGAACCTTTTCATACAAACACCTCCCTGTGTTTACAAGATCGGAATTATCTTCCGGTATATCTGTATCAGCTCGGAATTCTCCAGATCGCCGTTCTGCGTATTGGCGCTGCTGAAAACCGGCGGAAGCTCCCCGTTCTTCGAATACAGCCACGCCACCTGTCCGACGATCGAATTGAGTATGGTCGCCCCCACAGCCGTCGAGGCCGGCGCAACTTTTGTGTTCGAGATATCCAGAAGACCGTCCCCTATGGGAATATGGTTATCTATAACTACATCGGCAACCTCGAAAAGCCTCTTTCCGGCGGGGTTTCTGGGTTCCACCGAGGAAGAGTGGGCTATGGAGGTTATGCAGATCACGCTGGCGCCGTGTTCTCTGCCCCTAATGGCGGCCTCGACCGGGACGGCGTTGACCCCGGAGTTGGAAGCGACGATCATCACATCGCCCTCCTTCAGGGAGTAACGCTCTAGTATCACCCGGGCCAGGCCGGGAAGCCTTTCGAGCTTGCTGGAACGCGCGGCGCTTTCGTGAAGCATGAGAGAAGTCTCGAGAATCG
>NZ_DAOSEH010000159.1:0-2646 GCF_035363035.1 Mesotoga sp.
ATTTCTTCCGTTATCTATAAGATTCTAGCAGTACATAAAGACAGTTTTCAAAAAGGACCAACCGCCCAACAAAAACAATAGGGGCCAAAAAACCCCTATATATGGCACTATACGACGGTATGCGTGGGTATGCTAGCGTATCATCCTCCGTTTGCCGCGCTTATTATAAGCACCTTAGATCCGGCCGGAATGGTTTCGCCCTCTCTTATCAGCCGGCCATCGGCCATTACGAGGACCGCCTCTCTCCTGAGGCCCGTTTCCTCGACCAGCCTTTCCAGGGGCATCGCCCTGTCGAAGCTCCATCTTTTCTGTCCGTAAACCACTTCCATCGCCATTTCACCTCTTCAATTGCAGACCTTGCAGTTTTCTCGTTTTCCGATATCGATCTCTTCGTACATATCGTTCCTTAGATCGAACCAGAAGACTTTCTCGATAGACCCTCTCCGGTTCAGGAAGTCGATCGTCACGGCCGCTTGAAGCATAGCCCCGAAGTAACTCGTGAAGGGCAGTATGCCCTTCGGCGCGGTGGTATCCTTCCTGTCGTCGCCCATGAAGCATCTGTAACAGGCCAGGCCGCGTCTCCTGAACATCACGTAACCGCTGAACCCATCTACGGCCGAGTCAACGTATGGAATCCCCGAGCGGTAAGAGGAATCGTTTATCTCGTAACGTGCGCCGTAATTGTCCACGCAGCTCACCACCAGGTCCGGTTTCTCGCTTCTGAGAAGAGCTTCGGTGAAACGCTCCCTGTAGATCTTCACTCTCGCCGAAGGGTACATTCTGTAGAGTTTTCTCTCGAGTATCGTCGCTTTGGGATATCCAACGTCACCATAATCGTACAATATTTGTCGGTGCAGGTTGTTAAGTTTTATTTCACCGGGCTCTACGATCGTGATATCTTTCAGGCCACGATCAAGCAGCAGCTTTATGAGCGGGGCTCCCAGGCCGCCGGCACCGACCACCATGACTTTTCCGGGCCGTCCGATGCGATCGAGACCGGCCGGGAGTTTCATGTTGAAGGCCTTTTCGTACTTGCCGTCCATAAACCATGAGAAGATCCTGCCCGCGATTATCGGAGCGTAGGTCACCGGCAGGGAATGGGGGAAGGAGATTCTCTTCTTCTCCTTATCGACGACAATCTCGAGAAGGGGACCGTCTTCGAAGATAACGGTCTCTTCCTGCCTGTATATGAGCGGAGAGTATAAGGGGAGTATCTCCTGCCTGGGAAATTCCTTGGTTATTCCGGAAAGACCGCTCCTTATTAGCAACTCCGCCACGAGCTCTTCAAGCTCTCCGGTGAGCCTTCCGAAGGTCTCCCCCGATAGCTTCAACTGTAATCTGTCGTCGATCCCTTTCACCAGGAGCTGTCTTTCGTACCAGTTGAGCAAGAATTCACTTTCCATATCCATGACTCATCCCTCCCGTGGATCGAAACACAACACAAGTATATCAGCTGCGTCCTCACAGTAGAGGCCGTTCGAGGGGTCACGAAACGTGGCGCCTGTTTTTACATATCCGGTATGTAGCCCTTGAATTGAGCTTTGTAGAGTCTGGCGTAGTGGCCTGAGAGTTTCAACAGTTCGGAATGGCTTCCCCTCTCTATTATTCCGTCGGCAGTGATGACTATTATTTCATCCGCGTTCTTTATAGTCGATAATCTGTGGGCTATGACCAGAGAGGTTCTTCCCCTGGAGAGCATTTCGAGAGAGGCCTGTATCTTCAATTCGGTCTCGTTGTCGAGGGCAGAAGTCGCCTCGTCCAGGATCAGAATCGGAGGGTTCTTGAGGAAGACCCTGGCGATAGAGATCCTCTGTTTCTGTCCTCCGGAGAGCATAACGCCCCTCTCTCCGACGTAGGAATCGTAACCTTTATCCAGCGTCATTATGAAGTCGTGTATGTTGGCCTTCGTGGCCGCCTCGATTATCTCTTCGTCTGTCGCGTCGCCCTTTCCGTAAGCTATATTGTCGCGGACCGTTCCGGCGAAGAGGAAGACGTCCTGCTGGACTATCCCGATATTCCTTCGCAGCGAATTCAGTGTGACATCCCTTATATCCTTGCCGTCGATCGTGATCCTTCCGTCCTTAACATCGTAGAACCGCGGTATGAGGTGGCAGAGCGTGGTCTTGCCCCCTCCAGAAGGCCCGACCAGGGCGATCATTTTTCCGGCCGGTATATCCAGGGTTATGTTCTTCAGAACGTTTTCTCCGCCGTCGTAGGCGAAAGTGACGTTCTCGACCTTAACCTCTCCAACCACGTCTTTGAGTTCGACGGCGTTCGGACTGTCGGTTACTGAAGACTTGGTCTCCATTATCTCTATGAATCTCTCGAAACCGGACATTCCGTCCTCGTACTGCTGGGCGAACTGCATCAGCCTCCTGATAGGCTGCAAAAACAATTCTATATAAAGAAAAAAGGCCACGAACGAACCGACCGTGATCTCGCCGGCGTACGTAAGATACCCACCCAGAGCCAGCACCGTAACCTTCAGCAGGTTCATCAGAAGGTCTATGCCGGTCGTCATCTCGGCCATAGACTTGAAGGCGAACTGCCGGGACTCTTTGAACTCCCGGTTGCCCATATCGAATTTTAGTTTCTCGAAGTTCTCGTTGGTGAAGGACTGGGCCACCCTTATTCCGGAGATGCTGT
>NZ_DAOSEH010000160.1:0-2632 GCF_035363035.1 Mesotoga sp.
CCCCGAAAGGCGAGGTGGTACATCTACCCAAAGGCTCCACTCCCATAGATTTCGCCTACGCCATTCACACCGAGATCGGCCATCACTACGCCGGCGCCAAAGTCAACGACAGGCTGGTGCCGGTCAACTACGAGCTTCAACTCGGGGACCGTGTCGAGGTGGTGGTCAACAAGGCCAGCGAAGGGCCGAGCCTCGACTGGCTCAAATACGTGAGGGCCAACTCGACGAAGGCGAAGATCAAGCGTTTCTTCAAGAATGAATACTCGGTCAAGCTTATCGAAAGGGGCAAGGAGATTTTCAGAAAGATAAGCAAACGCCTGGCCGTATCCATAGACGACCTCATCGAGGGAGAAGAAGTGAAGAACCTCATGGTGCGTTTCGCAGCTCACAACGAAAACGACCTTTTCTCGAAACTCGGAGATGGTTCAATAACTATGGGAGAGGTTCTCAGCGCTCTGGTTCCGAAAGAAGAGGTCGAAGTACTTCCCGAAGAGACCGAGCTCGTCAAGCAGAAGCAGGCCAAAGGCAACGAGGTCGTGGTCGGTGGAGAGACGGGGATAGCCGTCTATTTCGCCAAGTGCTGCACACCGCTTCCGGGAGACGATATCGTCGCCGTCATGAGCAGCAGGGGTATCTCCATACACAACCGCGGCTGCCGGAACGTGAAGGGGATCTCTCAGGACAAGCTGGTCGAGGCCCACTGGACGATGATCACAGGCGAGAAGTTCAGCGCGTGGATAGTGGTCGAGTTCGACAGCAGCGACAAAGCGATGGCGAACAGGTTTCTCGAGAGGCTCGAGAGCAAGAGCGCCAAGGTCAAGAAGTACTCGGTGGAAACGGGGAAGTGGGGATACGATACCCTTATGGCGAACATTCTGGTGAAGGACGTGGCCCAGTTGACATCGGTCATGGAAAACTTGAGAGGAATGAAGGGCGTGCAGAACGTCAAGAGGATTGGGGGAGTTATGTGAGGGCGGTCATTCAGAGGGTAAGCAGGGCCAGCGTGAGAGTGGATGGCCGAACGACCGGTAGTATAGATAAAGGACTGTTAGCGCTGATCGGAGTCGGAACATCAGACGGGATAGAGGACCTGGAGTGGCTGGTGGACAAGATAGTCAACCTCAGGGTCTTTGAAGATTCGAACGACAAGATGAATCTCTCCCTTCTCGATGTGGGCGGCTCCCTGCTAGCCATTTCCCAGTTCACCATCATGGGGGATGCCAGAAAGGGCCGTAGACCGTCGTTCACCGACGCGGCCGATCCCGAAAAGGCGAAGGGCCTCTTCAACGATTTTCTCAAACTGGCGTCTAAATTTGTGAGAGTTGAGACCGGAGTCTTTCAGGCTCATATGGAAGTGGAACTCGTCAACGAGGGCCCGGTTACGATTCTTCTGGATTCAAATAAAAAATTCTAGGAGGTGTTCTTGTGAAAAAAACCCTGCAAGTTATTCTTATGGTAGTTATGATTGCCGCGGTCGGAGTCGTTGTCGTTTCCGAAGGCGGTGCCGGACCTTCCGATCCCGCGAAGATCGCCTTCGCAGACATGCAGAAAGTCCTCGAGGCCACGAAAGACTGGAATACGCTCAACACAGATTACCAGAAGGATATGCAGTTTTACCAGGGACAGCTGGACAGTCTGAGCAAAGAGTATCAGGATCTTGCGGCTTCCGGAGCCAGCCAGGAGTCGCTGGCCGTTAAGCAGCAGGAGATACTGACGAAGAAGACTCAGTACGAGCAGACTCTCGAGGCCACCTACAACGCGAAACTGCAGGTGATCATGGAACAGGTTAACAAGAGAATAAAGGATTACTCCACCTTTATAGGAATCGACATGGTAATATCCAGCGAGGTCGTAGTCTATGGCGCGCCGGCTTACGATGTCACCGACGCCATCATCGAATACATGAAGGGATTCCAGAAGTGAACAAGGTTTCATACCTCAGATGCCTCAACCTCGAGAAGCGTTATGGAAGAAGAAAGGTCTTGAACGACGTCTCGATAGAGGCATCTTCCCTTGAGGTGGTGGGAATTCTCGGCCCCAACGGCGCCGGAAAGACCACCGCCTTCAAGTCGATACTGGGCATAGTGATTCCCAACTCCGGGGACATCTATCTCAACGAGGAGAAGATAACGCACCTGCCGATCCACGAAAGGGCGCGCAGGGGGATAGCCTATCTGCCGCAGGAAACGTCTATATTTCGCGGTTTGAAGGTTATCGAGAATCTCAAGATGGTTTTGAAGCTGACCGGAGAGAGGAAAAACAACGAAGAGACCGCAACCAGGCTTCTCGAGGAGTTCAACATTCTCCCGCTCAAAGACCAGCCCTCCTCGGTGATCTCCGGCGGCGAAAAGAGGAGACTGGAGTTTGCCAGAACGCTTACCCTCTCGCCCTCCTTCATACTGCTGGACGAACCCTTCGTGGGAATAGATCCCATGACGGTGAAAGATATCCAGAAGATGATCAGGAAGTTGAAGGACAAAGGCATCGGAGTTATCGTGACCGATCACGACGTCACCTCCATAAGCCGTGTGGTCGATAGATTATACGTTCTGTACAAGGGAGAGGTGATCTCCTCGGGAGATCCTTCGGTCGTGCTGGCCGACAGCGTTGTGGTGGAGAAGTATCTGGGGAG
>NZ_DAOSEH010000161.1:0-2613 GCF_035363035.1 Mesotoga sp.
TCGAGGTTATCACGCTTCTCCGCACTTCGGGCGAGGGATCCTCCAGAAAGGCTTCGAGGTCCTCGATAATTATCTCCCTGTCGGAGGCCGATTTTATCGCGCGCGCCCTGACGTAGGACGACGGCGAATTTAGCATGTCTTTCAAGTTCATCTCGGTTCTGGAGGTTATCTCCTCCTCTATCGCCTGAAGAAGCTTTCTTATATCTTTCGGCATCATAAAAAATCACCTTCCGCTCTGAAAAGTAGCTCCCGACCATCTATCGTGAGCCTTACCGAGTCGCCCTCGCCCGTAAAAAAGGCGCTCTGGCCGAACTCCATGACCTCGTTATAGGAATTGCCCGATCTTCTCATGATTCTCTGCTTACTTACGTAGTATCTTATCCTTCTGGTCTTTCCATCGACCACGGCGTCGAAAGACACGAAATCGACCGAACAGGAGAAGTTGCCCGTCGCGAGTTTCAGATCTCTCTCGAGTATGTCCAGCGTTCTGAAGATCGCCAGAGAGTCTCCGGCTTCCTTCGCGATGCGAAACGCGAAGGAATTGACGAGGGCGAAGACCTTCAGCATAGATATCAGCAGAAGAGCGGAAACCGCGAGAGAGATCGAGAGCTCAACTAGAGAAGTCCCCTTCTTCATATTCGACAAGCTCCAGAAGGTTCTCCAGACGATCCAGAACCCTGTCCCTTCCGAGTATGGATATAGTCTCGAAAAGGCCCGGCGTGACGAGTCTTCCGGTGACTCCGCCCCTCAAGAGCTGGAACGTGTTTTTTTTGGAAGTTATCTTTTCCTCGGCAAGATCCCTGATAACTCTTTCGACTCCCTCGACCGACCAGTCGTCGGCGCCCTCGAATCTCCTGATGGCGGCGGCGATCAGATCCTTGCTCCAGCCGTTCTCGAGGTATTTGACCACGTATTCTTCCTGGTAATCTATCTCTTCGCTGAAGAAGGGTATGGAGAAATCGTAGAGCTGCTCGATCGTGTTGATCTTCTCCCGGCACATCGATATGACTTCCAGCGCGTAGAAGGGTTCGCTCTCGACCGAGGCGTAGTAGTCGAAGCGGCCAGTGTATTTCAGCCACAGCCCGAATTCGGCCAGGAGTCTTTCCGGTTCCATCAGGCGCATATGCTTCCCGTTTATCCACTCGAGCTTTTCGTAATCGAAGACGACGCCCTTGTTGGATATGTCGGAGGGCACGAAGTCCTTCACCTTTTCGTGGTAGTCGAAGATCTCCTGATCGACCGTCCAGCCGAGAAGGGCCAGGTAATTCATGAGGCCGACGCTGAGATAGCCCTCGCTCCTGAAGTGATCCACGCTGGTGTGGCCGTGTCTTTTGGAAAGGGGCGCGCGGTCGCTGCCCAGGATCAGCGGAATGTGCATGAAGACGGGATGTTCCCAGCCCAGAGCGCTGTACATCATTATCTGGCGCGGCGTGTTCGTGAGGTGATCCTCTCCCCTGAAGACATGGGTGATCTCCATGAGATGATCGTCGACGACCACGGCGAAGTTGTAGGTCGGGAAGCCGTTAGACTTGACTATGACGAAGTCCCCGAAGTTCTCGTTCTCGAAGCTCATGTCGCCTTTCGAGAGATCGAAGAATTCGGTGACGCCCGCGGGTATTTTGAATTTTATCGTGCAGGTCTCGTCGGCCGAAAGATCGGTCGGTCTTTCGTTAGAAGTTCTGAGGACGTTTTCCGGATCGTCCCTGTGGTAAACGGCGTAGTAGGCCGCTCCCTTCTCCACCAGTTCGCGGGCGAACCTGTCGTATATGCCCAGTTCCACCCTCTCGCTTTGACGGTACGGACCGTACGGACCGCCTATGTCGGGACCTTCCGACCAGTCGAGCCCGCACCACTTCATGGAGGCGAAGATCTGATCCTCGAACTTCTTTTCGGAGCGCTCCGTATCGGTGTCCTCTATTCTCAAAACAAAGTTTCCAGACTGATTTTTCGCGAAAAGCCAGTTGAAAAGCGCCGTCCTCACTCCACCGACGTGGAGATTGCCCGTCGGGCTGGGCGCAAACCTACACCTTACCATTTTCTGCCTCCTCCAGACACTCCAGCAATTGGGCCATGTCTTGTGCCTGTCTGATTTCCACTGTTCTGCGATTGTCCAGGTATCTACCCTCGATCATAACCGGAAGTATCCTGTCTGTCCACCCTCCGGTCCCTTTCATGAGTATAACGGGTCTCCCGTAGGAGTAAGAGGAGAGTATTTCGAGCAACGTGCCGGCCTCTCCGCCGATCGAGATCACGACATCGGCCGATTTCGATATGATCAGCGATCTGAGGGCGAAATCCATGCCGGTTCTGATCTTTATCTGATTGTGATCGTTTCCCTCGTCGTTGGAGGGCAGGATGCCGAGCACCTTTCCGCCGTTCGAAGAGGCGCTCTCCGAAACGAGCTCCATCACACCGTCTCTCCCGCCGGTGATGAGGACGTCTCCCCTTTCGGCCAGCGCTTTCCCAACCTGCCGGCATATCTGCGTGAGCTCCAATACCGGGGATCTGTCGATCGGACCGGAATAGCCGATCACCGCGACCTGCAACATCATTCATCGCTCCCCAGATACTTCTCCACCACAACGCTGTCGGCCAGCACGACCGAAGGATCTC
>NZ_DAOSEH010000162.1:0-2502 GCF_035363035.1 Mesotoga sp.
TTCTTGCCCACATCGACGGCGACTACACGCCTGGCACCCTTCTCAAGCAGCAACTGTGTGAACCCTCCCGTGGAAGAGCCGAGATCTACAACCTCTTTGCCTGAAACGTCGAGGCCAAAAAACTCCAGGGCCTTTTCCAGTTTGTAGTATCCGCGACCCACAGGCTGTTTCCCGCCGGTTATCGCGATGCGGCTTTCGACATCGACCCTGAAGCCGGGTTTTTCGACGATCGAGCCCTCCACCGACACTCTGCCGGCCTTTATCAATTCGCTGGCTTTGCTCCTACTCTCTGACATTCCCTTACCGAATAAAAGTTCATCGAGCCTAAGTTTCGAACTCATCGAATATGACCTTGTAAAAGACCAGTCCCTGAGGAGGTGCCGAGCTTGGAAGATTCGATCTATCCTGAGACAGAAGGAACTCCCTCACCGTGTCCTCTTGAATGCCGCCCGTTCCAACCTTTACGAGAGTGCCGACTATGTTTCTCACCATTCTTTTCAAAAAGGAAACGCCCTCTACCCTGATCAGAATCAAACGGGAAGGGTACCTGATTATCCTGATCGACGAGATGGTTCTGTTGGGGTTTCTATCGTCTCTACCCGTCTTGAAAGCCGAGAAATCGTGCTCCCCGGTCAGGTGGCCGGCGGCCTTCCTCATCGCCTCTATATCCAGCCCGTACGGGAACCACCAGACGTACCTCCGCCGGAATATGTCGGGTTCGCTCGAATTGAGTATGTGATAGTGGTATATCCTCTTCTTCGCCGCAAATCTCGGACTGAAATTGGACTCCACTTCGTGAACCCTTCTGACGTAAATGTCGGCCGGAAGATTCGCGTTCAGCGCGTCGCACATTATTTTGGCGCTCAAATGATCGAGGCTGGAATCGAAGGCTATTACCTGTCCGTAACCGTGGACGCCGGTGTCGGTCCTTCCGGCGCCCTGAGTCACGATCCTGTATTTGTGGATCCTCTCGAGAGCCTCTTCGAAGGTACCCTGAACCGTCCGCATTTCCGGCTGGTTCTGGAAACCGAAAAAATCCGTCCCGTCGTAGGAGACAACGGCCGCAAATCTCTTCATGACTAGACAGACAGGGCCAGATCCAGCATCTCTGTGTAAAGATAAACCATCGACGATAAGTCTTTACCCATCCTTGGCAGATCTCCATTGTAAACGTTCCACAGAATTTTGCTCACGATCGTTTCCACATACTTCAAGAGTGCGTTTTCGAGTTCGCTCTTCTCGCGGTTTTCAAGGTAAAGCGAACTGACTTTTTCGCCCAGCCACGAAGAAATGATCTGGTCGTTGAATTTCAGCGACCCGTCGGCGTAGTCGCGGAGCATTTTGTAAACCTCTTCGGTGGTTTCCCTTATCGAAAGATGCCTGGAAACGGCCCCGACGACGGTCGCGTCGAAGTATCCCTCCAGTGAGTCGGGAACTTCCAGTTCGTATTTGAAATACAGGAGATTTGTGTCGCTGTGCTTTCTTTCGAAGGATATCTTTCTTCTCATGGCGCTCTCCAGACCGAAAGCGCTCAGACAGTTCCAGTACTTCTCCTTCAGAAGCAAAGAGGCGTGATCGGTCGACCAGGTGGTCATAAAACCGGCTTTGGTCCGGTGATCGAACGTTGCTTTCTTGGGAGTCAGGTACTCTTTATCGTTGTACAGTATGTGTGCATATTTGTGATTCATCGGCCTACAATCCCTTCAACCAGTTCTTTCATTTCATCTATATTCTTTCTTGCTTCTTCTCTGCTCGATCCCTTGGCCATGAGATAGAATTTGATTTTGGGCTCCGTCCCTGAGGGTCTAGCGATGAGTTTGAGGTCACCCTCAAACTGTATAGATATGACATCCGAAGCCGGTAGTCCTTTTATGCCCGGGCTGTAATCTAGTATTTCGATCAACTTTCTCCCTTTCATTGGCGGGACCCCCTTCTCTCTCAATTCTTTCATTATGGAATCTATTTTGAACTTACCCTCGATCCCTTCGTATTCTTTGTTCACCAGGTCCTCCATGAAATACCCGTACCTGGAGTAAATCCCCTCGAGATAATCGTAGAGAGTTTCGCCCTTCTTTTTGAGGAACCCACCGATAACACTCGCAAGAGCTGCCGCGACAACCGCATCCTTATCCCTGGCGTGCTTTCCGAATAGATATCCATAACTCTCCTCGAAACCGAACAGGAAATTTTCTCCTCCCGAGACTACGGATTTCTCTATCAATTCCCCTATGAACTTGAAGCCCGTCAGGGTTTCCTTGACAGCCACTCCATAATCGGAGGCAATTTTCTTAACCAGATCGGTCGTTACTATCGTCTTCACTATGAAGGGATTATCCGGAAGCTTTCTTTCCATCATATCGAGTATGAAAGCTACCATGATAGAACCTGTCTGATTGCCGTTCAGAAGAAGGAAGTCGCCATTATGCTTAACCATCAGCCCCATACGATCGCAGTCGGGATCGGTAGCTATTATCATGTCGCAGTTGCGTTCACGCGCCAAAT
>NZ_DAOSEH010000163.1:0-2488 GCF_035363035.1 Mesotoga sp.
TCGATTATCCCCGGAGACATTATTCCATCGTCGTTGGTAATCAATATATTCAATACACTGCCTCCTCTCGCATCTTCATACTGTTCTTGTAGTATTATTTTACAATATCGAACCGGACTTTTCTGGAAAGACCGGGTCCCGTTTCACTTATGGAGAGGAAATTGAAGATAGCGCAGTTGTTCGAGAGACACCCCGAACTCGAAGAGATCTACGGGCTGGCGCGGGTCGCCTTCGAAACCTCCCGCGATCCGGCCCACGATCTTTACCACGTCGTGAGGGTCACAGAAAACGCGGTCGAGATAGCGCTCGGGGAGGATGAATCGCTGGAGACCGCCGCCCTCGCTGCCCTCCTCCACGATATAAAGAGGCCGTCCGAGGATATAGACGGTCTCGATCATGCCGCCGAGGGAGGCAAGTACTCGCTCAAACTGCTTCTGAGCATGGGATACACTTACGACATCGCCTCGGAAGTAGCCCTGTCTATAAGAGACCACCGTTTTTCATCCGGTAAGGAGCCCGGGAGCGCTACCGGAAAGATTCTCCAGGATGCAGACAGACTCGACGCCATCGGGGCGATCGCGATAGCGCGTGTCTTTTCTTATTCGGGAAAGGTCGGTAGGCCGCTCCATTCACCGGACCTGTCGCCGCGCGACCGTTACGAAGGTTTCTCCGCGAGCGCCATAAACCATTTCTACGAGAAAATCCTGAAGATAACCCCCGAAAGTTTCTGGACCGGTACGGGCAGGGAGCTGGCACGGGAGAGGTACGAATTCACCGTCGCCTTCGTGGAGAGGTTTCTCGAGGAATGGTAGGCTTTCAGTACCTGACTTCGAAGTCGGTGAAATGCTGCTCGGGTAGTTCTTCGACCAGGCATTTCGAAATATGCGCCCGTACGGGACCGCGATCGACCCTCTGAACGAACTCGTCTATGGAAGCCTCTTCGCCGGCGCCAACTATTTCGACGCTACCGTCGTACTCGTTCCTCACATATCCGGTTATGCCCAGCGCCCGTGCAGTGTGCAGGGTGTAGTATCGAAAGCCCACACCCTGGACCCTGCCGTAAACCCTTACCCTGACGGTTCTCATAAACCCAGCTCTTCACCCACGAGTATCACCGTGTATCTTCCCTTGCGGCGGCTGGAATCGCTTACGGTCACGTAAGTTCCGCAGATCCTTTCGTTGCTTGTACAGTCCATGCAGAAGCCTGTGGCGGCGCACGGAGTGTGGAGATTCAATCTTTTCGCGTTCATCGGCGCTATGAACCTTATCCTTTCGAGCGCCGCATCAATGTCGCCGACGACTTTGTTCATGCCGACAACGAGAATGACCCTTTTCGGACCGAACAAAACGGCCGCCGCACGGTTGCAGTTACCGTCCAGCAGGAGTATCTGTCCGTCGAGTGTGATGGCGTTCGCGCTACAGAGGTAGAAATCCGCCCAGAAAGCCTTTCGCAAGATCTCCTCTCTCTCTTCTCCGTCCGGTACTGCTTCGCGGTCCAGATAGTTGTAACGCCCCGATTTGAGAAGCTCTCTCGCCCCCGTCTCTTGAAGAGTGACCGATCCGCCGGAGGCCACCGTAGAACCCGCGGGGATCAGCTCCTCGAGTCTGGGAACGACCTGCTCTCTCGAGGTAAGATAGACGGCCTCTATAGATCTTTTTGCGAAGTTTTCGATCAACTTCCCGGCCAGTTTGTCGTATTTCCAGTTCAGGAGACTGCTACGCATATTTCACCCCTTTCAGGAATAACCCGGTTAGAAAGTTATGACTGTTGCGCCCCTGTCGATGTAGGGAGCCAGCGGGACGTGGTTGCTCATATCGCCGTTCAACGGTAATCCTTCCCTTTCTGCTATTTCCAGAGCGCCCATCATCTTCGAGCAGCCGTAGCACACGGCCTTGATGAGCCCTTTGCTTTTCACCTTGCTGTAGAGAGGGAAGAGAGGATCGCTCTCCAGAGTTATCTCTTTCAGCAGAGATGGCGACTGCCCCTCGAGAACCACCGAAACGTCGAAGCCTTTTTCGTGCATATCCAGCGCGTTTAGAAGGGCGTGGAGAAAACAGGGCTTTTTTCCTTCGAATGCAAGTATCAGAACTTCTTTAGCCATTCATACACCTCCGAGTAATTTGCTCAGTTTCATAGCGTGGGAAAGATCCCCCGATAGCTTTATCCTGCCGCTCATGAAAGCCGAAAGCGGACTGATCGAACCTTCAAATACATCTCTGAAAGTTTCGATGTCGGTTTCTACAAGACAATCGGAGTTTCCGCCGTTCAGGAGTATCTCCGCCCTGCCCGAGGCTATGACGACCGTGAACTCTTCCGGGTCTCCGCCCCTGACACGGAAGGAAAAACTCCCCTCGATACCTTCCAGAGTTTCGGGATTCAAATTCCCGATTTTTTCGAACGCATCTTTCAGAGTCATAAACTCCTCCTCGTTTTTGCTCTTAGAAAAAGTCTATCATCTTGTCGTAGAATTGAGAGTGATATCTATCG
>NZ_DAOSEH010000164.1:0-2391 GCF_035363035.1 Mesotoga sp.
TAATAGCGATCTTCGTTGAGGGCGCAAGAAAGACGGCGCTTCCAGAAGGCTCTTCTAAAATAGAAGCGCTTGCAGGTTCTGCCATATGAAAGACCATTTTAGCCCGTACCTCAGAGCTCTCTGGATAGAAAGACTATTTCGTCGATGCCGGAATTCATGAGTATCGTACCGGGTATTCGTCGCGTCCGGGTGAATCCCATCCCAAGAAAGAAGGATTCGGGACCATTCGGAAAGGGAGCGCGAAGCCCCGAGAGAACACCGACCTTTGAATATCCCAGAGCTCTCAGCCGACCAAGAAAGAATTCAAGCAATCCGGCTCTGTAGTCTAGAGGTTCAGCCATGGCGTTGTAGATACAGTTTATAAAGGCCATCGAACCTTCGGCCGGGATGGCGTAAGGTGACTCGAGAGAGGGGATAGCCTCGCAGAAGGCCACGGGTCTCTCACCCGAGTAGGCCACGGCTCCGGCGCAGAGGCGATCTTTGCTGTCGAACCTCTCCAACCAGGCCCTCTTTTTGGCTATGCCGAAGTTATCGCCGTTAGTGCATATACGGCACGCATCGGTGATCGTCTCCCTCGAATAGAGCCTTATGGAGTCGCACGATCCCTTCGGGTTCGGCGAATACGGCTCGAAGTATTCAGATGGTTTTCCGGTCTTCAATATGTCTATCAGTCGTCGGGCCGGAACTGGACCGGCTATTGTGATATCTTTCAGGAAGATCGAGAATGGAAAGAAGAGCCCGACGGGAGGAGACAGATGTGTGAGGTTGTACTCTTCAATTGATAACCCCAGAGCATCGGCGGCCTTCCTTGCCTCTCCACGCGCCCATGAATTCCAGGGACACTGATCGCCGTAGTAGTAAACCTTCATTCTTTCGATCTCTTTCACCCCGCCCGTGTAATTTATGTCGATCTGGTACCAATATTATAGGTTTTCCGGGCGAGTATCAACCGGCCTTCGTTCTAGTTGTGCAATTGACTGGTTATGCACCTTCCGATATAATCTCAACAACCGATCCAGCTGCCGAAGGAGACAAGATGTTGGGTTATTTCAGGCCAGGTACCTCGCTTTCCGCAGAGTCAAAGAGACAGTACCGGATTATATACTGCTCGCTATGCCATTCTCTACGAAACACCTACGGCAGGAGGGCCGCGCTTCTTCTTCAGAACGACTCGCTCTTTTTCGCGCTTCAATCAGGCTTCATGCCTCCTGTGGATGAGGAGAAAGTCGTGAAAAAAAGATGTGTGATGCAACCCAAAAAGGTCGAGATTCTGGCCTCCAGCCCGGAAGTTTTCGAACCTCTGGCCGACTTCTCGCTTTTAACTGTTCTCTTCGCAGGATGGGACAACGAACTGGATGAGAGGCGGGGAGTGAAATCGAGGTTGTTCGACACGCTTTACAGGCGAGTTTTCACAAAACTCGGGGCGAAACTCCGACAGAGGGGAGTATCGCTCGACGGGTTGAAGAGGGAATGTGTGAAGAACCTCGAACTTGAGAGAAAGGAAGCATCGAGTCCGCTCGAAAGGCTGGAAGGATTCGTCCGATTCGCTTCGAAGCTAATAGCCGAATTCTTCCCGTCGGCCGGAAAGGGGGAACGAAGCCTTGAAATCGCCCGGGAGATGCTCAAGGTTATGTATCTTATCGACGCTCTTGAAGACTACCATTCCGACAGAAGACACGGCGATTTCAACGTGCTTTTCGGTCACGAAGGACCGAACCTTGCCGAATACGTCGAGAGTGGCGTATACTCTTCACTGGAGGCTATTTCCCTCCGTGGAAAGTTCAGCACCGACCGGTGCCTTACAGAGATAATCGACAGCACTTTTTCCTTCGTAGTAGGCAGACTTGCTCTCGCGAGGGAGAAGTACAACAAGGGGGTTAAAGATGCCTGATTATTACGAAGTCCTCGGGGTCAGGCCCGACGCTTCGGACGAAGAGATAAAGAGCAAATACCGCGAACTGGTGAAGATGTACCATCCGGATAGACATACCAACAACCCGCTTCAGTCGCTGGCTGAGCAGAAGATGAAAGAGATAAACGAGGCCTACGAAGTACTGGGCAGCCCCGAAAAACGCCGCCAGTACGACGGCGGCAATGTCGGTGGAGCCTCCTCGAGGTACAGCTCCTCTACGGCCGGAAGTTATGAAGCCCTGATCGCACAGGCCAACGGTGACTTATCTCAAAGACTCTGGGAAAGGGCCGTCCAGCTTTGCACAAAGGCGATCGGTATGAATCCTTCCCGCTACGAGGCCTATGCTATAAGAGGAATGGCCCGTTACCAGCAAAACAACCACAACAGCGCAATCGAAGATCTGAACACCGCCATATCCAGAGGCGGGAGGGAAGAAGCGATCTATGCATATCTGGCCTTCAGCAGTGCCGAGCTCGGCA
>NZ_DAOSEH010000165.1:0-2252 GCF_035363035.1 Mesotoga sp.
ACTCTTATCTCGTAAAACCGATCGATTTCGGTGAATTCGTGAAGGTCGTCCGCGCGATCGGCGACTACTGGCTCACACTCAACGTGGGACCACCGGAAACCCTCAGATAAGATTAGCGGTGACTCATGAAGACTACACGAAACTGGCTGCTCGCGTATATAGCTTTGTATATCGCCTCTCTTTATCTCTTTCCTCTCACCTCGAGGATTCTCACGCTCTCTCTCATACTCGCCATGTTGATAGAAGTCCCGACGGGCTTTTTCAAAAGCGAAAGGGCCCGGCGTCTCGCGACGCTGCTAACAGGGGTCGGTCTGGTGGTGCTGGTGATATATCTCCTTTCCAGCTCGATACCGATGATAATTTCGAACATAAGCTCCTTCGGAAATGAAATAGACAGGATTCTGGAAGGCGAAAGGTTCAACAGACTCATGGAGAGATTGCCGGAATCGGTTGCCGGAAGTGTCAAAGATTTTCTCGGAAGTTTGAACGACATGGTGATCGGGTTTGCGCTGGATACGGCCAGAAAAGTGGCGGCCGGAGCTTCGTCCTGGTTGACCGGCGCCGTGTTGCTAGTTATCGGCTCGGTCTATTTGCTGAGAAACAAAGGGAATTTCTCTGAGAAGATAGTGCCGGTCATCTTTCCCGGTTGCGACAGGGAGGGTCTGCGTAAATTCCTGGGAGGTTTCAACCGCGACTTGCAGAACTACGTCTTTCAAAGGACTCTCATAGCCCTGGCGGTGGGCGCGACGATAGGCGTCGGAGCTTTTCTGCTGGGAATTCCTCATCCGCTCTTTTTCGCGATACTCGGAGCGATCACCAACTACATACCCTACGTGGGCGTCGTTATAACGGGGATACCTTTCCTGCTGGTGGGAAACGCCACACACGGACTGTGGGGTGTCTTCGGGGTCATCGTTGTACTGCTGGTCGCCGGTGTGATCGACGGATGGGTAATGACGCCCGCGCTGATGTCGAACAGGCTGCAGATCAACTGGTTCGTAATACTGGTCGCCGTGATCGCCATAGGAGAGCTTCTGGGTATATTCGGTATGATAATAGGCATCCCCGCGCTTCTTTTCATAAGGCGTTTCTGGTCGGATTTCGTTATGTGCCGCAACGATGGTATCCTTGAATAATAGAGAATCGAGGTGAAAATTATGAAGAGATACATAGATCTTACGAGAACGATAGTCGACGAACAGGCAGTTTATCCGGGAGACGATGCGACATCGCTGAAACGCTCCAGGAATCTTTCTGTCGACGGCTTCAACAACCACAGGCTCCATATCTCGATGCACTCGGGAACCCACATAGACGGCCCTATGCACATGAGCAATTCTTCTCTCTACATCGACCAGATGCCTCTAGAGAAGTTCGTGGGCAGTGGTGTGTTGCTAGATGTGAGGGGTCATAGTGAGATCCTTCTGAGGGAGGAGTACGTCGATAGAATAGCAGAACGTAGTATAGTACTCTTCTGGACGGGTAGAGACGAGATTTTTGGAAACCGCGAATATTTTGTCGAAAATCCCTGTATCACCGAAGAGTTTGCGAAACTTCTGGTCGAGAAAAAAGTCAAGGCCGTAGGTTTCGACTCGTCCTCGCCCGATAGGTATCCTTACCCGGTGCACGGGATACTCTTCTCGAACGGAGTGTTGATTATCGAGAATCTGACCAACCTCGCATCCCTGCAGGGAGTTGTCAATTTTGAAGTCCTGACGCTCCCTCTAAAGATACACGCCGACTCCTCGATAGCCAGAGTGATCGCGGCGGTTCAGGAGAGCGAATAGGGGGTGCGGATTTGAAAATACGAAAGATTGGAAAGAGGGGGGTGCTTTTCACCTTTGAAGACAGAGACTCCCCAATGGGCTGCGATACCTCCGTATATCTGGTGCTGGGAGAGAAGAGGGCCTATCTCTGCGACACCTTTCTCGGTCCACGATGGATGGATGTGATAAAGCGATACCTGCGAAACAGCAGTTACGAAGGGCGCCTTGTGGTCTTCAATTCGCACTCGGATTTCGATCATGTATGGGGCAACGGAGCTTTCAACGATTCGAACGTACTGGCTCACACTCTCGCCAGAAAGAGGATGAAGGAGAGATGGGAGTTCGATTATTCGAAGCTTTCACGCTTCCGTTGGGGCGAGGTCCCTATGAGGTTGCCGAACGTCACTTTCAACGACGGCCTTTTCTTCGAAGACGACGGAATCGAATTCCGTCACGCGCCCGGACACACGGTTTGCTCTTCGGTTT
>NZ_DAOSEH010000166.1:0-2230 GCF_035363035.1 Mesotoga sp.
CGCTCTGGTTTTCCCTTATAGCCTCCAGAAGCTCTCGGTCCGATCTTCCGTCGAGCTGTGAGTACCAGGTGAGCGGAATGGCGGCCCAGGCGTTGTTCAAAGTCTCTTTGAAGAGGAGAGAGAACTTCAACAGCTCTCTCGTGCCCGAATAAGAACGCACTAGCGGATAGTTACCCCTCCGGCTGGCTTCGTACATTCTCTCGAAATCCTCTCTCTTTCTGAAGGGCGCACCTCCGGCGCCATCCTCGGAACGGACCATGTTCTCGGGATGGAAGAACCATTGCTGACAGTTTTGATCCGGCGCGAGAGAGATGATATCCAGCAAACGTGATTGCGCGAGTTCCTTCACGGCCAGTTCCGTCTCTTCGAGCGTTTGAAGGCCGATATGGTGACGAATCAGGGGGAAAGGCTCTTTGAAGGCAATTCTCTCGAGCAATCCCTGGGGGTATTCAACGGTCCCTCCCGCTTCGTCGCGACCCCGCAAATAGCCTGTCACTTCCTCCAGCGATTCGCTCCCGTCGAAGACTCTGTCGAACATCCCCGATTCACGGGCAACCCCGGCCGTCTCGACGGTGCCGCCGAAGATCATCTTCTTTTCAACGCCTTCTCTCTCCAGCGCCGTCCGCAATTCTCTGAGAAGTTCTCTGCAAGATTCTCCTCCAAGCCGGTAGCTTATCGCTATGATATCGGGCGAAACTTCTTTTATACTGTCCAGCAGCTTGTCTATTCCCAGCACGCTGCCTATATACACGCATTCGTACCCTTCTTTCCTGGCAAGTCCCAGAAAGTTGAGGATTCCGGCGGTGTGAATATCGCTACCTATCGCCCCGGCCAGTATCTTATCCATCGCCGTCCCCCTTTTCAACGTAATGCCTTAGATCTTCAACGGACATCTCGTTCACTCCCAGCCGTTCGATGTTTCTACCTTCCTTCCAGAAGTCCCTTCCCATGACCGCCCCGGCTATGTTTATCACAGAGTCCATGGTCTTGGTGTCGACGCCGAGTTTTTTTCCAAAGCAGCTCATGGGAACCAGGCTCATCGGAACGTCTTCGATTATGTAGCGGTTTTCCATGCTGATCGGCGCCATGATGCCCCTGTAACCTTCGTTGTTGTGGATCGCGTTGTACAGATCTTCTCCTCTGGCATCGTAAGCGTAATCAAGCCATTCTCTGGCGCCCATAGCCTGAACGCCGAGTTTGCTGGTAACCTCGCAACGCTCTCTATCTACCTCTTCAAGGACCCTCGCGACGGCCGGGCTGATTCCGTCGAGATAGAACTGGAAGTCTCCGTGAGTGGATTCTATCCATCCGGCGTTCATAAGTATCGCTCCGGGATGGAATATCGCACCGATGTTGTTGAAGCTCGTATAAAGTACGTTGTCCGTAAGCGTGAATTCGGGAATCACATCCCCGATCACCGGCATGAGGAGTTCGTTGTCCTTTGAAGGCAGTACAGCCACCGGTACGGCGTTCTTGATCCGGAATATCCTTACCATCCCCGGACCGGAGATCCTGGAGGCAAAGAGAAAGGTCTGTGCCTCGGCCAGTACCGCTTTGTTCCTCACGCCGCACTCTTTGAATATCTTGTCGAACTCAAGGGCTCCTCCCGTTCTTCCGGGATTGAGAATGACGACCTGACCTTCCGAGATGAACTGTGAGAGCTTTCTGGCTACTTCCGCGTGCGCGAAGGCGGGCACGACTATCATGATGAGCTCAGCGCCGGAAACGGCCTTTCCCATATCCGTCCCGACATATTTCAAACGCGCGGTTCCACCCGATTCTCCCTCCACTTTGAGTTTTTTGCTTTTCAGTATAGGCTGGATTCTGTTCTGACTTCGATTGTAGAGCGCAACTTCGTTCCCACGCATGGCAAGCACCGCTGCAAGAGCCTGTCCGCCATTCCCCGCACCTATTACCGCTATTTTCATTCGACACCTCCTGTTCTTCAGACAACCACTGAAAAGACCTGCGTTTAACTGCAATTCTCAAGCTACGATCGATACACATTACAATTATACTTTATTCGTCGCACGTCCTTTTTTAAAGTCGTGTATAACCATTCAGAGGTTTTATTGGTGTTCGGCGATACGGTGTGAATCTTCGAAAGATTCCGACGACCTGCCGATTTTCTATCAGTTGCGGTAAACGGTCTCTATGGCTCCTTCACAATGGTAGACTTCTTTGAAAATATTGAAGTAAAGCGACTCTTCTTTGGTCCTTATGCCGGCCT
>NZ_DAOSEH010000167.1:0-2210 GCF_035363035.1 Mesotoga sp.
GGAGAGGAGACGATCGTCTTCTCGTTCGAAGGCCTGCCAGGCAAGAATCTACACATCCTTTTCGGCGTACCGGTGGGAGTACCCGTCATGGAGACCACCTACTCTTTCAGGCCGGGACTGGCCATATACAGGCCCGACGGCCAGCTGAAAGACGGCTTCGATTTCACGCAGACCGAGCCGGAGGTCATGTACGAGTTCTTCGGAGACACCAATTCCTACAAGCACCTCGGCTACGACAGCCTAATGGAATCGGAGGGAACTTACAGGATCGAGATCTCCTCGAGAGAGGCCGGGAGGGCCTGGATAACCTTCGGGTTGAGGGAAAACTTCACGTTCAAACAGATCTTGCTGCTGCCCGAGTGGATAAGACAGATAAGGGAGTTCCACTATATGAAGGGACTGGCGAGGTGGGAGATATACGGTCTTGTCGGACTGGGGGTTCTCACGGCGGGAGTGATAGCGCTCATCGTGTTCCTCTGAAAGCGAAAGCGGCGTAAAGCGGAAACGGCCGATAGATAATAGCAAAGAGACGTCCTTTTCGACGTCTCTTTTTATATTTTATCACGGATAATCTTTAAAGTCAACCGGTCTGGCGATTAACCGCGTGTAACTTATGCCTCTGGAAGCGCCTCGAAGCGCCGCATTTTAATACACTGCCAATACCTGTGCGGGGTACACATCCAGGAGGCTCATAAGATATAATATATAGTGAATGGTGTTGAAAATTCCGTATCGTAATTCTTTCGTAGTCATCTGATAGGACCGGCTGTTCGAACAATTGAACAGTTATATCCAGCGAGTGCAGAGATACACGGAGTTTTTTCATGCTCAACAATATCGAATCAAACAGAATAGGGAGGTAGTAATTTGCAGAAACCAAAATATCTTACAAAGGTAGATCTGATCGAAGAGCTTAGCGAAGATCAGATCGGACAGATGAACGAAGTGATAGAGCAGTTTCCTTTCAGGGCCAACGATTATTACCTGAGCCTCATAGACTGGGACGATCCGAACGATCCCATAAAGAGGATCATAATGCCCGATATCGAAGAGCTCGACGAGTGGGGGGAGATGGATGCCTCGAACGAGCATCTCTACAGTGTCGTGCCGGGCATGGAACACAAGTACGAAGACACCGCCCTGCTCCTGGTCTCCAGAGTTTGTGGCAGCTTCTGCAGGTTCTGCTTCAGGAAGAGGCTCTTCTCGACGGAGAACAGGGAAGTTACAAACGACGTCGGACCGGGGATCGAGTACATAAGAAAGCACAGAGAGATAACCAACGTACTCCTCACCGGCGGAGATTCCCTGATCCTCTCGACCGACAAATTATCCGATATTGTCGGGCGGCTTCGCGAGATCGAACACGTTGGAATCATAAGGTTCGGGAGCAAGATGGTGGCCTTCAACCCTTACAGGATAATCAACGATCCCGCGCTGCCCGAGATGATTAGAAAGTACAGCACCAGCGAAAAGAGGATCTATATCATGGCGCACTTCAATCATCCCGCAGAACTGACGGACGTTGCCGTGGAGGGGTTGAACATTCTGAGGAACGCCGGCGCGGTCATATGCAACCAGACGCCTATGATAAGGGGCGTCAACGACGACGCCGATACGATGGCCGAGCTTTTCAGGAAACTGTCGTTCGCAGGAATCCCGCCCTATTACGTTTTCCAGTGCAGGCCGACCAGGGGCAACCACACCTACGCCGTGCCCGCGGAGGAGGGATACACGGTCTTCAAGAAGGCCATAGACAGGGTGTCCGGTCTGGCCAAACGAGCGAGGTTCGTTATGTCTCACGCGACGGGAAAGATAGAGTACGTGGGCATCGACGAAAACAAGATATACATGAAATACCACAGGGCGGCCGACCCGAGAAGGTACAATCTCTTCATGGCCTTCGACAGGAATCCCGACGCTTACTGGCTGGACGATTACGTCGATCCCGACTCACTGGTATAGAAAAGGCGGCCAAGGCCGTCTTTTCATAACCACTTCGTGCAGGCGATGGCGAGTTTCTTCCCGCCTGAAGTGACCCTGTGCAGACCGATTTTCAGGCCGTCCCGATCTTCGAAACCGCTTTCGATGAGCACTTCCTCTCCCTTCATCGATTCATGTTTGTACTGGATGCAGAGTTTCTTCAGCTCTTTGCTCTCGAAATCCCCGGGAACGGTCTGCATTATCCAGCGGACGTACGAGACGTTGTTGGC
>NZ_DAOSEH010000168.1:0-2196 GCF_035363035.1 Mesotoga sp.
GACGACGGAATCGAATTCCGTCACGCGCCCGGACACACGGTTTGCTCTTCGGTTTGCCTGGACTGGCAGGAATCGGTGCTCTTCGCCGGCGATCTGCTTGAAGAACCGGTGCCGGTTACGCTGTGGGGCGATCTGGTGACCTTCACGGAGACTCTCAAATCTCTGAGGGACCTGAACTTCTCGACCGTGATTTCGGCGCATTCGGGAGTGGTGGGTCCGGAGCTGTGCGATAGGAACATAGAGTACATCAAAGACCTGTTGCTGAGGAAAGAGGTCGCCTTTCCGGCCGGCGCCGACGAAGGCGCGCACCCCTTCAACGTCAAATACCTGCAATACCTCAAATACGAAGAACTGGCCAGGGCGAAAGAAGGGAAGAGCTTCGACTTATCGAAATTCAAAAGAGAGTTCTGGGCGCTCGCAGGGTACGGTCAGGATCGGATGGCGGAGGAATCGAAGATAATCAAGGAGACCCCGCCGGAAAGATACGAAGAGGCCTGGGAGAGATACCTGCGCAGATAGTAACTTTCAGACCATACATAGTGGCACGTTTATTTCAATCTCGCTTTCATGGGGTATCGACGACTACGGATACGGCCTGATGAGCTTCAAGACGATTCCTATCCTTCAACCGGCCAGGTACAATTGCCGGGAAGTATGAGATCTATAGAGGTTCTACTCCGCAGCAGTAAAGGGCCGAACGCTTTCTGCTTCTCTTCACAGAAGATTTTTTCTGATAGTTCGCACAGGCGACTGATTTCTCCTTTTTTTTGTATAATAAGTTGTCAAATCAACTTGTACGCGCTCCATACTCTTTACTTAGCCGAATCTTTCACCTTGAAGCTGATTTGCGAATCAGGATAATTGGGGGCGAGTTGGGATGAGAAAAGTGGTGCTTGTATCACTTGTTGTTCTGGTTGTTCTGCTTACAGGCTGTATCAAGATCTTCCGTGCGAACGAGATCAAGGGAACGGTATTCACGGACGAGTACATCGAAAACGCCGTGGTAAAAGTCCTCGACGTGGAGGGGAACCCCGTCGTCGAGGGCGAGTTTCTCACCGACGAATACGGGAGGTTCTCAATTCCAGTTCCTGAAGGCCTGCAGTTTCCCGTAGTGGTTCTTGCCACCTTCGATACCGGAGAGGAACCTGAAGATACCGACGCTCTGGCTTCGATCGTCGAAGAATCGTTCTACACCGAGCAAATTCTGGTAAACCCTGTATCGTCTGTCTTCGCGGCGTATATGTTCAGAATGGAGATCAGCTACAAAGATGCTGTCGACCAGGTAAGGGATGCCTTCAGCGTTCCTCCCGATATCAATATTCTGAGCCGGCTTTATCCGAAATTCGAAACTACCTATTTCTCCATGGAGAGACTGGCGAGTTTCGTGGAGGATTATTTTGGGGGAGTGTACAGGGATTTCGTCGAAACCATCGTTGAAGCGATTGTCGGAGGGGCGAGGTACAACTTCGGCGTGGCGGCGACGCTGGATTTCGATATATCCGGTCTGGCCAAGGATCTCTTGAAAGGCATAACTACGGGCATAATCTCGAAAGGGGCTATCAGCGGCATATCGTGGGTTTTAAAGAGCCTGTTCGGGCTGGGCGACCAAACCACCGAGTTGATAAACGAGATTCTCAGCCAGATACAGGAAGTAAACGCCAGGCTCGACACCATGTCTGAAAAGCTCGACACTATCGACACAGAGATCCAGAGCATCCTGACGAAGCTCGATCAGCAATACTACGATTCCTACATCAGAATGGTCGATCAGAACTACTTCACTCCAATCGAGATCTGCACAGGGAAATACTTGTACATCACGACTCTGCCTGCGACCGATTCGACCGATTTGAGTATAGAATCGCTCATGCAGGATATCTGGAACAGCAAACTGGATCAGGTTATGTTGAATATCAAGAAGGTCATCGTCGGAGGAACCGCCGAAACCAGTTATTTGTCCCTCTTCGAGATTTACATGACCAATGCCATGAACTCCTTGAGAACGATGGGATTGATAGATGAGCCCACCGGGGATCTCGGCTTTTACAAAAGATGCTCTCCCGACTCCCCGGCGTTCATAGAGTACATTCAGGCTTATGTCGCCCTTTTCAAGGCGTTGACAACCCGACAGCTGCTCGCTCTGAACTTGCTTGTGGAATACGAGCACAAACAGGGAACCAGCCTCGCCCCGCTTCA
>NZ_DAOSEH010000169.1:0-2038 GCF_035363035.1 Mesotoga sp.
TTTCCTCCAGAAGAGACAATAAATATTCGTTGTCTTTGCACATCTCGGCGAGCTTCTTATAATTTTCTGTGAGGACTTCCGCAGTTTTTTCCGCGCTGGCGATCAGCGTCTCAACCGTCGAGTTAGCTCTATCCGCCACCGATTGCGCATCCTCGAGAGTGTAAGCAAAGACGCTCGTTGTCAAGAAGAGCAATAAAATAGAAAAAACCACTATTAATCGGGTCCGCATAACTGTCACCTCTTTTCTGCTATTTACTCATGTGTATAAATCATATCATAAAATCATTAGATTTCAAAATACTTCTTCAATCGATGGCGAATAGACCGGGACTATCGAGAAACCTCTTGCCTAGAAACACTAGTTCGCAACAAATCAGTCAGAAAAGCCGATTATCAAAACCATATTATATCTCAACTTTTCTTTTTTACGATTTAACAAACCAAGAGAATTTCGATATTGAAAGTGTCAGACAGCAGCTTCCCCGGGATCGCTTCGATTTTCAACTGCAGCGTACCGTTTTATTCACACCGGTTTTTTTGTGGAAAGGAGTCCGATGCGGAGTTCTTCTTCGAGCCTCCAGCCACACTTTATACGTCTGCCGCGATAGGTTTGACCGGAGAGGTAAAAGATAGCAGTTGACGCTTCAAAAAGATAGAATAGATCCATGAAAGAAATGGTAGTGGTGAGCGAGTAAATTGATGTTTAAAACTAATTTCGTGTACAGGGGGAGAGTGTCATGAAATTTCTCAATTCAGTGCTGATTATGTTTTTGGCAACTGTATCTATAGCGGCTTTGCAGACACCTTTGCCAATCTTCTCTCAACCTTTGTTCGATAGTCAGAATGGGATCGTGGAGGTTTTTTGTGAAGAATCGGTCGACGCCTCGAAGATTTCGGTGACCGTTGTGTTCAAAGACGAAGATCATCCGTGCTGGCTGGCGGATATCCCGTACGATATTTACAGGTTTTTCAGATACGGCCGTATTTTCGATATCGAGACCTTTTATCTCTACCTGAACGCCGACGGTTCCCTGCAGGGAATAGAGTTTCCCGGCGTTTATTCGGGCGACCATCGCTTCGAAGATACGCGAGATCTTCACGGCTCGGCATACATAACAGCCGATGAGATTCTCTTCCTCGAGCAGAGACCGGTTGTGTACGTGAACACATGGAACCACATGTTCGGCCCGAAGCCCTCTTTCGATCTGAACGCCGAAACGCTTCTCTTCGAATATCCCCTCTCTCCTGGCGGAAGAGACGCGGCCGAAGGCAAATATTCATGGCACTGGTAGTCCAGTGCACAGGCAATCGGCGAATCCCGGCCGATCTTTGAGGCCGTTTTTTCACACTCGAAGTGGGGAGATGGTGTAGTTGTTCGAAGAGATACGCGAAATAGAACGGGCCATCGCCGGACTTATCGACGGTGCGAAAGTGGCTATGATTCACTCGTCGCTTTCAGCCATGGGCCGCGTTAATGGCGGTCCCACGGCAGTCGTTGAAGCAGCGGCGAGACTCGCGGAAAGAGGGATCACGGTGATGATGCCCGCCCTTTCTTATGAGCACGTAACGCCGGAAAGACCTCTCTTCGATCTGGAGAGAACACCTTCCAACGTCGGAGTTATTCCCGAAGCCTTCAGAAAAAGTGAAGGGGTAATCAGAAGCGTGCATCCGACTCACTCGGTCTGTGCCTTCGGTCCGCTCGCAGAAGCCGTAACGGCTGAACACGCAAAGGACAGGACCCCGGTGGGCGAGAGATCGCCCTTCAGAAAGCTTGTCGAGAAAGATGGAGTCGTGATCTTCATCGGATGCGGATTGAGGCCGAACACACTGATGCACGGGGTCGAGGAGCTAGTGAAACCGCCGTACCTTTTCAACGGGGAGGTTTCGTACACCATCGTAACCGGCAAAGGATCGGAGTACTCCGCCAGTTACCTCACCCACGACTTCAAGGGGTACGTTCAGAGGTACGACAGGATCGCAGAGTTTCTTACGAAAGACGAAATGATAAGGGGAGGAGTGCTGAAGGCCGAATGCTACG
>NZ_DAOSEH010000170.1:0-1900 GCF_035363035.1 Mesotoga sp.
TGCTTTTTTGAGCCTCTGCGATAATCTCGTCGAGAGTCGGGATGCTCTGGCTGCCGAAGGCAAAGCTATTTATCGGGAAAGGGGTGCCCGGTAGCTGAAAGACTATGGGTTCGATGAGGCTCTCTGTTATCGGTATTGGAACTGGCATTATGTATAGACACCCGCTCAACGCCAGTACCATCGAAAGTATCGCCGGAATGAAAAACCATCTCTTCATAAAAATCTCTCCCCTCCAGAAATTTTAGCCGCTTTATCTTCAAGAAAGCCCGGTGTGGATCGAACAGGAATTTCTACTCGAGAAGCACACCGGGCGAGATGTTCAGGACTGTACTTTAGATTATACTCTCTATCTTTTTCATTACTTCATCGGTCAGTTTTTCTTTGACTTCGAGGGCTTTCAAGTTCTCTTCGAGCTGCTCGACCCTGCTGACCCCGAGAATTACGGAACTCACGTTCTCGTTTTTCAGAACCCAGGCCAGAGCCAGTTGAGGCAAACCGGTCTCCAGCTCTTTCGCCACATTGGCCAGTTTTCCGACTTTTTCAAGATTTTTCCTGGACAGCATGCCGTTTTCTTCCAGGTGTTTCTTCAAACCGGGGAATCTGGCGAGGCGGCTGTCTTGAGGAACTCCATCGTTGTATTTGCCGGTGAGCAATCCACTGGCCAGCGGGCTCCAGACGGTCAGTCCCATCCCGTATTTCTCGTATATGGGGAGATATTCCTTCTCCACCCTCTCTCGAGAGAGCATATTGTACTGGGGCTGTTCTACCACGGGATGAATTGCGTTGAGCTTTTCCGCCACACGGTGCGCCTCTTCGAGTTCGCCGGCACTCCACTCCGAAGTTCCCCAGTAGAAGGCCAGCCCATTTCTGACTATATAATCCATCGCCAGAACTACCTCCTCCATGGGAGTCTCGGGATCGGGCCTGTGAGCGTACAGAAGATCGACGTAACTCAACTGAAGTCGCTTCAGAGAGTTCCAGGTGCCCTCGAGAAGATGCTTCCGCGAAAGGCCTTTCTGGTTGGGCTTGTTTCCACCCCAGAAGATCTTGGTAGAAACGACGACTTCCTCGCGTTTGAACTCTTTGAGGATCTCGCCCATCATCGATTCAGACATTCCGCTCGCGTAGGCCTCGGCGTTGTCAAAGAAGTTTATTCCCTCTCTGTATGCTCTGCGCATGGCCTCCCTGGCGTTCTCGATATCCAGCTGCGCTCCGAAAGTCAACCACGAACCGAGAGACAGTTCACTGATCCTTAAACCGCTTCTTCCAACCTTGCGATATTCCATAAAGAACCTCCTTCATTCTCAATGATTTTAATTCCGATATACTTTGTTTGCTTTGATTATACCACCGTAAGCTTAACTAACAAATATCTGTCGAAACTCCTCCCCTGCTGAAGGTTCAACAAAAGCGCCAACTCGGCAAAGCATTACAGTTTTTTTCGCTTTCTCTGATAAACTTTATTTGTGAATAAAAAAGGGGGTGTTTCGTATGTACGAAAGAAGCGAAGGTAATTCTGGCATCGAAGGAATCTCTTACCAGACTCTGAGCGGTTTGAGCTACTGGGCCGGATTCGTCGGCGTATGGACTCTCATCGGCGCTACACTCGGAATAATCGGCTCGATCGCAGGAATGATAGCGAACCCCTTTTCTATATTCGGTCTCATCAGTGCTATCGTTGCGCTGGTGATGGGTCTCAGGCTAAGAAGAACGAAGAGGGAGCTGGAAACCTTCATTCACACCAAGGCTCCTGTGAATCTCGAGATAGGTCTCGACAGCATGATGAAGTATTTCAGGATCCAGGGCGTCCTTATAATCCTGGCCATCGTCTTCGTTCTTATCACAGTGATCGCCGTGATCGTAATGGGGGCGGCTTTCAATTTCAATTTCGATTTCTATA
>NZ_DAOSEH010000171.1:0-1626 GCF_035363035.1 Mesotoga sp.
CTGGTGAAAAAAAGTACATAGAGACTTAAAAAAGGGTCACAAAAGGTTAATTGATCGAGGTCAAAAATGGACTAGAATCTAGATGAAAAGATCAGATGGAAGGTTCTATAGATTCATGACCCCAATTGAATCGTTCACATAAAACATGCTAAACCCCACCCCTGTTCGGAAATTTTCCCAATTGAAAATGGGTCCTCAAAGAGAGGACCCATTTCACTTTTATACAGTGAACTCTGTGACTCGATAGAACGTCGAAGTATAACCGATAATTATAGTTTGGTTTTGGAGGTAAAACGATGGGCAAGAGATCACTGGTGATTTCGTTAATCATCATAACGGGAGTGTTTTCCATGGCAGCTATTCATAAACCTGAGATCGACGGCGAGATTCCCGAAGCGCTAGAATATGCGACTTTCGGACTTGGTTGTTTTTGGGGATCTGAAGCGGCATTTGGCGGAGTTCGCGGTGTATATAAGACAAGCGTTGGGTATGCCGGTGGAACGAGGGTGGACCCCACATATTACTCTCTAGGCGACCACACCGAAGTGGTTCAGATACAGTTCAATCCCCTCGAAATAACTTATCGCGAGCTGATAGAGATCTTCTGGAACTCACACAATCCTTACAGCAAAAGCTACAAGAGGCAGTATATGTCTCTTATTCTGTACCACACCGGCGAACAGAAGAGAATGGCCGAAGAATTCATTTCCATTCGCAAGGCCGAAACGGCATTGGAGCCAGCTACGGAGCTCTCCCCGTACGATAAGTTCTATCGTGCCGAAGATTATCACCTTAAGTTCTATCTTCAGCGAGACAAACAGATAATGGCCGATCTATTGAGGTACTATGGAGATATATTTTCGCTCGACGGTTCGACCGCTGCGGCGAGGCTCAACGCGCTGCTTGCCGGTAAAGGCGACAATACACTCTTCGAGGAAGAAATAAACAGTTACGGCCTGGCCAGCGCAACGGTTTCATCACTCGGGATGTAAGAAGAACGAGAAGAGCTGTCCTTCGTCAGTCGTCCCAGAGCGTGGACCCGTCCTTGGGGAACCTGAGGCTAGAGGTAAGAGGCAAGAGGCTGGAAGGTCGATAAGATCTCGACTTTCTTACCTCTGACCTCTCCCCCTCTTACCTCTGTTTAGAGACGGACGAGAAGAGCGAGATCCCGTATAAGAGCATTACGGGATGACGGGATCGAGTAGAAACGCACGAAAAAAGGGACAGACGTGAGGAGAATCGTCAGTCCCTATTTTCGCCAAACGGGATAACAGTTTTGTTAGGGTGTACTTCTAATCAATACTTGTCCAGGTCGGTAATTTCGTCCCACTCTTCCAGATGGCTGAACTCGGGCGACTCGGCCCAGTCTTTTCCCTTGCGAATGAAATCCATGAGGTTTTCGAGTATTATCTGGTGTTTGTTTTCCTCGGCAGCGAGCCTGATGAGAACCTCTTTCTCGGAAGGCTCTTTGGTGACTTTCGCCTGATCGAGGTACAGCTTCACACTCTCTTTTTCCATTTCCACGGCATGCTCGTAGGCTTCCAGATTGGTTGCCTCAATATTGAAGCATATCGAGTCTTGAAGCATTTCCGAGAACATGTTTCTGGTGGTTTTGAAAGTGTAGGT
>NZ_DAOSEH010000172.1:0-1552 GCF_035363035.1 Mesotoga sp.
GTTCCCGGGGGGATATCCCTGTATTCGTAAACCACCCTTGAGCAGGTCTCGAGCGAGGGAAGCCTCTTCGGCGCGGTTCCGGTGGCTACTAAAGTGTAATCGACCGTGTATCGGGCCCTGCGGGTAACGATGATTCTATCGCGAACAGCCGTGACCTCTTCGGGAATTATCGCGATGTCGTTGACGTTGAGGCGATCTTCCAGCTTTCGACAGAGCTCCTCTCCGGTGCATGGTTCGAGCGGAGGGAAGTTTTCTACACGCCAGGCGTTGTTGAGGAGACCGCCCACAGTTCGCCGCTCGAAAATCAGCACTTCGATCCCGTATCTTTTGAGCATGATCGCGGCTGCGACACCGGCCGGTCCGGCTCCGACGACTCCCACCGTGTTGATCATAAACGCTCCCTAAGCAAATCCAAAATCTCCGGAGTGTTTGACACGGCCGAAAAGCCGCTGGCAAGGTTTTTGAGCGACCGGACGTGCTGATCGACATCTTTATCGCACAGGGCATCTTCGACCATAACAGTTCCGTAATCCTTGACGAAGGCCGATCTCGCCGTAGTCTCACAGCACAGATGCGTTCTCACGCCGCAAATTACGAGCTGGTTAACCCCTCTGTCTATTAGGAAAGCGTCAAGCGCGGTTCCCTGGAAGGCGTCGTAACTATCTTTGTAGAAGACGGGAAAATCGCTGAACTGAGGAATGGCCCAGCGATCGGCTACGGTGTTGCCCCACCACTCCTCCATCATCTTCGAGCCACCCCTGTGAACGGTCGAAGCTACCGGCAGGCGGCAGCTGACGAACCCTTCTACGAGTCTGCCCACACTGGCCACAACCTTTTCGATTCCTTCCAGATAGGCCAGCGATTTTCTGTCACTGAAGTAATTTTGAAGATCTATCACCAGCAAGGCCGGGGAGAGAAGCACCGGTCGGTGCTTCTGGCGTTCGCGACCGAAAGTCCCTTCGAACAGAGCCTCCGTAAGCACGGTCTCATCTCCTCCCCGAAGAGTCCGAATTAAACAATTCTATCACTATATGACCAGATTGGAAAAGATATCCAGTGTTTGAAGGCGGTGATGGTTATGAACAAACGCTCACAGTTCTTAAGAGTCGTGGCGGGTGGTGAGTTGACGAGTCCACTCTTCTGGACGAAGTGTGATTCGGACCTAATCTGGACACCGATTGGGTAGCGAAGAAACTAAAAGAAACCGGCTCCCGCCACTGTTTCAGTTGATGAAAGCCGGTTTTATATTAGAGCAGAGTCCTTACTTCTGTTCGGTATTGCTTATCGTTCCATCCGCATGATACTCCATCAGGCGAACGTCTGTGAACTGCTTACCGGATTCGATAACCACAAAGCACCTTTCCAGACCGATCAGATTTTCGTCAATCCATGTACCGCTGTTGGCATATACTTTTTCTCTGTCATACTCATTTTCGTAGCGATTGACGAGCGGCACGTGCGAATGCCCGAAGACGACCACATCAACGGTCGAATCCAGATCAAAGTACTGCTTGACAGCCTGTTCGTCAAAGAATGTATGGTCAATTGCACC
>NZ_DAOSEH010000173.1:0-1510 GCF_035363035.1 Mesotoga sp.
TAACCTCTTCTCTTCAAAATCCCTATCCTTCGTTTGTCCTGGGAGTCGGTGAACACCCAGAGGCTTTTGAGGCCGTCTTTCTCACTGAAAAGGTTCCTCTCCGAGACTTCGAGCATCTCTTCCTCCAGCTCCTCACAGTCGAAAGATGGATGTACCTGTAGATGGGCCTCGCCAGTTCCATCACGGTTGACGGCCGCCACTATCCTGTCATTAGAATCTTCCCAGAAGAAAATACAGTCATTCAACGAGTCGATTTTCAGGCAGTTCTCCATGATATGCCAGCGCCAGTAATCCAGTCTGGCCAGATGCCAGGAGTATTCGCGCAGTCCGTTGGCTTTGAATACTTCTCTCAAGAACTCTCTCAGTTTCCAGTAATCTTCTTCGCGCTCATATGTTCGTATTTTGAATCCCATCTCATCACCCGCACTTCTAATCAATACTGGATTGTCCTATTCTATGATAAAGCCGGGCGAAATTTTTCACGCCCGGCATGGTTGGCTTGTTGAAAAATATTCTATTCTTGCTTGCGGTATTTTCCGTACGCGTCCGCCGCCTTTATGGCGGAGAACACAGTTTGGGGGGTGATTTCAACCAGTTCGTTGTGAATCGTTTCGCCCTCCGCACAGGAAGCGCTTGCGACTTTCATCAGCTGCTCATCGGTGGCGTCGCCCAGACCGATTTCCGCCAGAGTCGTGGGAAGCCCTACTGTTTCACAGAAGTCGTAAACTTCATCGATGACTGCCGGATCCTTCCCCGTCAGGAAAAGCGAAGCGAGCGTTCCCACGGCCACTTTCTCTCCGTGGAAATACCTGTGAGTCTCTTCGAGCACCGTGAGACCGTTGTGTATAGCGTGGGCCGCTGCGAGCCCGCCGTTTTCGAATCCCAGTCCGCTTAATAGAGTGTTGGCCTCTATGACTTTCTCGAGGGCTGGAGTTACGATATGTGCTTCACAGGCATTCTTCGCCTGTTCACCATACCTCAGAAGAGTCTCGTAGCAAAGTTTCGCAAGGGAATATGCCGTCATAGAGCCGGGATTGCCGGTCATGTTCTTTGCATTGCCGATTTCACAGGATCTCGCTTCAAACCATGTTGCAAGGGCATCGCCCATTCCCGATACGAGAAACCTTGCCGGCGCATCGGCGATTACTTTCGAATCCAGCAGCACGAGATCGGGGTTCTTCGGAAAGAAAATAAACCTCTTGAATTCTCCTTCAGGTGTGTAAACGACTGAAAGCGCACTACAGGGCGCATCGGTCGAGGCGATCGTTGGAACTATAACGACGGGTATCTTTAGGTTGTGGGCGACGGCTTTGGCCGTATCGAGTGCCTTTCCTCCCCCAATGCCCACGAGAACTTCGGTCTTGCCTTTTGCAATAGCGGAGAGCCTATCGATCTCTTCATCGGAGCACTCGCCATTAAACTCGATTATCTCCGCGGAAACTTCTTTCAACAGAGACGCCTTGATAGAAGGTATTATCTTCTCGAACACGAATGGGTCGGCTATAACGAA